>JAFRCB010000027.1 GCA_017404585.1 Lachnospiraceae bacterium | reverse complement strand
TATTCTCTGGGGCGTCACCTACACGATGATGGACATCCCCTACTGGTCAATGATCCCGGCCTTTACCGAGGGCGGAAGCGAGAGAGAAGGGCTCACAACGCTGGCCCGCTCCTGCGCAGGCGTCGGTTCGGCTATCATCACGATCATCACGATGATCAGCGTGCACGCGCTCGGAGCGAGATTTGCCAAAGAGGGTGACAACGCCCAGATGCTCGAGCGCATCGGCTTCAAGTATTTTACGATCATAGTCGCGATCCTTTTTGTGGTCTTTATCGTGCTCACCTGCGTGAATATTCGTGAGAAATCCACTGTCGATATGCAGACAGCCTCGATCGGGCAAATGTTCCGCGCCCTCGTCCAGAATGATCAGACCATGACCGTTGTTGTGGCTATTGTCCTCATCAACACTGCGATGTACATTACATCTAACCTGGTCATCTATTTCTTCAAGTACGATTTCGGAGGCACGGGCTGGTACAACTCCTACACCCTGTTCTCGACATTCGGCGGCGGTATTCAGATCCTGGCTATGATGCTGTTCTACCCGCTGCTTCGAAAGTTTGCGACCAGTATCAGGATATTCTTTATCTGCCTGACAATGGAGATGATCGGTTACGCGGTGCTGCTTGTTCTCGCGTTCACGAGCATGTCCAATGTGTTACTGCTGTTCATACCGGGCTTCTTTATATTTGCAGCAAGCGGCATGCTGAACGTTTTGACGACAGTCTTCCTTGCAAATACAGTCGACTACGGTCAGCTTAAGAACGGCAGACGGGATGAGAGCGTGGTCTTCTCCATGCAGACCTTCGTCGTCAAGCTTGCCAGCGGCGTCGCGGCACTGATCGCCTCGATCGCCCTGTCCATCTTCTCGCTCAGCAATGAGGCTACGACCGAAGCGCAGCAGACGGTCGACTTCTCCGAGAGCGTATCCGCGGCTTCGAAGGCAGGCCTTCGCATGACGATGACGATCTTGCCGATCATAGGCCTTTTCGTCGCGTTCTTCTGGTTCAGGAATAAGTATATTCTGACCGATGAGAAGGTCGCGGAGATTGCGGAGCAGCTGAAACTTCCCACACACAATTAACGACAGTCCCATCGTAAAAGTACTTTCTCAGGGACATTCCGCGAGTATGCACAGGGATTCGGTTGGGAATTATGTCAGCTGGCGCTGACCCGAATTCCGCACCAAGTCTCGCGAGCGAGACTTGAAAAGTTATACAAGAAAAATCCGGCCGCGAAAGCCGGATTTTCTTGTTATGAGTGATCTCTGATTTGAAAAAAAATCGCGTGAAAAGAACCGTCCCCAAATCACCGAAATAGTCGCGCGAAAAGAACCGTCCCTGTCACACGTACTCCGCCGGCACCTCGATCACCATATCACTCACCGGGAAGGTGACGCACGGATGGATATTGTCGGTCACCCGGTCGGAATAGCGGCGGCTCTCGTTCTCCTCCGGAGCGAAGTACTCGCCGGAGATGACCTTGGAACGGCACCAGCCGCACTCGCCGGCACGGCACCTCGACGGAGCCACGATGCCTGCCCTCTCTATAGCCACGAGGATGGACTCCTCGCTGCTGGCCGGGATCGTGTATTCGTTCGGACCCTGGCGGATAGTCAGCGTGAAACACTTGCCCGCCGCGCCTTCAGGATAGTCCGGGATCTCTGAGATGTCTTTTGCGACGCCCATGATCTCCCTGCGGATGTACTTTTCCGGAAGATTGAGCTTCGGAAGCTCGGACTCAAGGAAGCGGTACATAGCCCTGGGACCGCAGACGAACACGCTGTACTCCTCCGGAGCCAGCCTCTTTATGAGGTCCACTGTGATGAAGCCGTGCTCATAACACTCCTTCTCCTCGTCGGAGAGCACGTGGAGAATTTTGATCTTGTCGCAGGAGGCAGCCAACTCCTCAAGCTCCTTCTTGAAGAGGATGGAATCCTCGGTACGGTTTCCGAACAGGATGGTCAGATTGAAGTCCTCTGTGCCGTCCGCGATGGCTTTGGCCATGGACAGGAACGGCGTGATGCCGCTGCCGCCGGCGAGGGCGATGACATTTGGTGCGTCCCGGAGCTCTTCATAATAGAAATTACCCTGGGGACCGGAGGCGGTGAACTCGTCTCCGATTTTGGCGTTCGCAAGAAGATAGTCGGCTGCAAATCCATCCGCTTTGGACTGGACTGTAATCGCCAGAGTGCCCTCGAGCGCCTCCTTCGGAGCGGAGCAGATGGAGTACGGCCGGGAGATAAAACTCTGACCGATTTTCATCTTGAGTGATATATACTGGCCTGCCCTGAAGTATGCGAGAGGCCCGCCGTCCGCAGCCTTGAAAATGTAAGTCTTTGAGGCGGCTTCGGGGTGATCGATAATGTCAGTGATGACCAGCTTCTGAAAGTCAGGGTGGAGAAGCTTTGCTTTTTTGTTGATCGGGTAGTCGGCGGTGATCTCATTTGCAGGAGCCGCCTGAATATAATCCTCCCTGACTTTGGACATATTCTTGAATTTCAGCATGTCGAGCGGACCGATAAGCCCGACTTTTACGTTTACTGCCATGAGATTAACCTCCTTCCTCTCGAAGATCTTTGAGCGCAAGCCGCGCCATCAGTCTGCCGCAGACGTAGGCGGAGCTGTAGCCGTCGCCTCTGGGTCCCGCCGCGCCGATCGGCCTGAGACCCTTGATCGGGTAGTCGGAACTCAGCATCATCATGCGGGCCATCATGCCGTCCCAGTCGGCGGTCTCGTACCCGTAGACCGAGCCTTCCGGCGTTCCGAGGTATCTTGCAAATGTCCACGGAGTCGCCACGCATACCTCCTCTATGTAGGGCTCAATGTCGATGCCTGCCTGCTCTTTCAGCATGCGAATGAACTTCTTCGCGTACAGGTTCTTGTATTTGACATATTTCTCCGTTTTGAGCCGGCTCCACTCCTCGGGACCTCCCATCGAAGTGAAGAAACCGACCGACGTTCCGGCAGGGGAGGCATCGGGATTTACGATGTTGCTGCACAGGAAGATCGTGAAGTCGTTCTTCTTGTAGCCGCCGCGCAGGTTCTTATATTCCACGGCTGAATCTGACGTGCCTGCCATGAAGATACAGTGGTCCTTGATGAGCAGCTCCTCCGCGGATTTGTTCAGACCGACATAGACGGTATACATGCGGGCGCTGTAGTTGTGATTTCTCGCTGTCGAGAGCTTTTTCTCTCTCTCGGGGATGAGTTCCTTCGGCATCATTTTGGCGTAGATGATGTCGGGGTTGATATTTGCAAGCACATAGTCACATTCGATAATGCCGGACGTCGTGCGGACACCGCACAGGCGGTCGCCGTTGAACAGGAACTCCTCTGCCCGGCAGTTGTACCAGACCTCGCCGCCCAGCTCGCGGAAGCGCTCAATCATGGCGTTGCTGATCTCATGGGAGGTGTGGGCCGGGATGTAGGCAGCTCTGGCGACGTATTTCATGAACATGTTGCAGTAGTGGATGAAAGCCATGCGCTCCATGTCGATTCCGAGGTAGCCCCAGTAGGTCGACATGATGTCCTGACACTTTTTCGGGATCTTCATCGCGTCCCAGACCTTCTTCACAGGATATGCCCCTGTCCGAAGGAGGTTGGGGTACTCTTTTTTGAGGACCTCGGAGTCAGCGTGGCCGTTCGAGTTGCTGATGTAGGCAGTGCCTGCCATGATCTCGTTGAGGAGCTCGAAGTATTCCTCCATCTTTTTTCTGGAGCCCGGGACATAATACTCCATCTTATCAATAAAGTTTTCTACACCGAACGGCATGGAGACATCCATGGGCGTGCCGTCCGTGTACTTGCTGATCATTCGGAAGCAGTCCGGGACCTGCCTCCAGTCGACTTTGACCCCGTACTCGTTCATCATCTGCCGGATATCGCCCGGGTCATCCTCTGTGCCTATGTCGCAGAGCTCGTGCAGCGACGGTTCGAATTCGAATCGGCCGCGCACGAAGCTCGTGGCGCAGCCTCCCGGCAGATTGTGCTGCTCGATGAGCAGGACTTTCTTACCTTCTGTGGCGCAGTGCAGCGCGGCGGACAGACCGGCGTTGCCTGCACCGACAACGACAATGTCTACGTGTTTGTTCATGTGGGTATCACCTCCGATTTGTATGGCCGATACGGCGCGTATGGATAAATTCTGCCGTTTTATATGTAAGAGTGTCTGTTTTTGTTTGTGTGTGAGACGGCAGATTGGGACCTGAACAAGATAGATAAAGAGAGTATCTTTAATTAATTATCGAACAATTGTCAGAATAAAACAAGTCCACGTTTTATAATTGCTAAAATTTCCACCTGAGTTCAACAGTTCAGACAGGATGTTTGCGCCGGTTTATGGAACTTGGTTACATCCCGTCTGAACTGTTAGGACGGCAAATATCACTTGTAATTTTTTATGGTTGTGTTAAACTGTTAGTGACAATTAAACAGGGGTGCTGGAGCGCTAAGTCCGGCTGAGATCAGGAGAACAGTGACATGAGACCCATTGAACCTGTTGGATAATGCCATCGAAGGGATATGTGAGAACTGTTTTAAACAGTCTGTTGTGAGCAGATATGTCTATGTGGCGTATCTGCTTTTTTCGTTGGCCTTAAACCGGGGTGTGAAGGTGTACCGTTCATTTTTGAGGTGCTTCTTCGGAATAACATCAATGTTGCTGCTGTTAATTAAGGAGGACAACGCAATGCTTGGAAAATGTCTTGATAACGTGAGAAAAAATGTACCGCTTGTTCACAACATCACCAATTACGTAACTGTAAACGATGTCGCTAATATACTGCTCGCATGCGGCGGAAGTCCGATCATGTCAGACGAGCCGGAGGACGTGGAGGATATCACATCGATCTGCGGCGGACTTAATATCAATATCGGAACGCTGAACAAGAGCAGCATAGAGGGGATGTACCGCGCGGGAAAGAGAGCCGCGGAACTCGGACATGTGATCCTGCTTGATCCGGTAGGCGCAGGCGCGTCAAAGCTTCGCACAGATACCGCAGTCGGCCTCATGGATGCAATCAGATTTACAGTTATTCGCGGCAACATCTCTGAAATCAAGACCCTCGCCCTCGGCAGCGGAACGACCAAGGGCGTGGATGCAGATGTGGCGGATGCCGTGACCGAGGAAACGCTTGATGGCGCTGTGAATTTTGTAAAGAGCCTTGCCGGGAAGACCAGTTCGATCATTGCGGTCACGGGAGCCATTGATCTTGTTGCAAATGCTGAAAAATGCTTTGTTATAAGGAACGGCCGCCCTGAGATGGGCAAAATCACCGGTACAGGATGTCAGCTCTCCGGCATGATGACAGCTTTTGTTGTTGCCAATCCGGATAATCAGCTGGAGGCAGCGGCTGCCGCGGTCTGTGCCATGGGCCTCGCGGGAGAGATCGGCTGGGGAAATATGCAGGAAGGCGACGGAAATTCAACATACAGGAACCGCATAATAGATGCTGTCTTCAACATGAATGGCACTGTGCTTGACAGAGGCGCAAAGTACGAGATCAGGTAACAGCTGACATCAGAGATGAGCGGCATAAGATATAAAAAGTGGCATACGAAATATAAAGTGGCATAAGAAATAAAAGGTGACTAAAAAGATGAAAGCGGAATATAAAGATAAACTGGCAGAGTATCTGCAGCTCTATGCAATCACGGACCGGCATTGGCTTGGGGACCGCAGTCTCATAGATGTCGTGCGGGAAAGCCTTGACGGCGGGGTCACATTCCTGCAGCTTCGGGAGAAAGATCTGGACGATGCCCATTTCTATGAGGAGGCGGTGCGCCTTAAGGCAGTCGCCAAGGAGTACGGAGTTCCTTTTATCATCAATGACAATGTAGACATCGCCCTGAAGTCTGACGCCGACGGTGTCCATGTTGGGCAGAACGACATGGAGGCAGGTGACGTGAGGGCTCTGCTCGGACCGGATAAGATCCTCGGTGTTTCTGCCCAGACCGTGGAGCAGGCTATTCTTGCCGAGAAGCGCGGAGCGGATTACCTCGGTGTCGGCGCGGTCTTCCCGACCGGTTCCAAGGATGACGCGATAGAAGTGCCGCACGAGACACTGAAAGCTATATGCGAAGCCGTATCGATCCCGGTCGTGGCTATTGGAGGTATCACCTGCGCCAACACAAAAGAGCTCGCCGGCAGCGGGATCTGCGGCATATCCGTGATCAGCGCGATTTATGCCGCGAAAGATATCCGCGGGGCAGCGGAGGAGCTGAAAAGAGCGGTCTCGGAGATGCTGAAGAAGTGACGGGTGAAGTATGGATATAACTAAAATTAAAGGCGTAATTTTCGATGTCGACGGAGTCCTGCTGGATTCCATGTCTATCTGGACCGATCTCGGTGCCAGATATCTGAGGAGCCTTGGCAGGACGCCGGAGGAGGGGCTCGCGGAAATCCTTTTCTCCATGAGCATGGAGCAGGGAGCGGCGTATCTGAATGAGCGATATGACCTTGGACGGGAGCAGAGTGAGATCATGGAAGGCCTTGAGGATATGCTTCGCGACTTCTATTTTTACGAAGTTGCGGCAAAGCCGGGGGCGGCGGAGCTGCTTAAGTGCCTCAGTGACGCTGGGGTGAAAGCGGTCGCTGCGACGTCAAGCCCGAGAGAACACATCGAGCGGGCTCTTTCGCGAAACGGGCTCCTCGGCTTTATCGACAGGCTGTTCACTGTCGCCGAGGTGGGCGTAAGCAAGCACGATCCGGAGATTTATCATCTGGCATCGGAGTACATGGGGACCGTTCCCGGTGAGACGTATGTGTTCGAGGATTCGCTCTACGCGCTCGAGACCGCGGCCGGGGCCGGCTATCACACAGTCGGTGTGTTCGACGCGGCCGGGGAGGCGGACCAGGAAGGCCTCAGGGATAAGTCCGAGATATACATTAAGAGTCTCGGAGAATTTGTCGATAGAGCAGACTTGTAAATCGCGATCTCTGATCGGCAAGAGACAGTTATGTTATGTAACGGATGCACGCTACACAGTCGGGCATCCTTACAAGCGGCAGGTCGGGGGCACCACTTCCGGTCGCTATATAAAAGTGAATGCTTTACAGAAAGGAGAATTGACGATATGAACAAAGCATTGACAATCTCCGGATCGGATTCGAGCGGAGGCGCCGGTATTCAGGCAGACATCAAAACGATGACCATGAATGGGGTATATGCCATGAGCGCAATTACAGCTCTCACGGCGCAGAATACTACCGGCGTTACAGGTATACTTGAGGTTTCTCCGGATTTTCTCACAAAGCAGCTGGACGCTGTTTTTGAGGATATCTTCCCGGACGCAGTCAAAATCGGTATGGTTTCCTCATCGGAACTGATCCGGGTCATCGCGGACAGCCTCGCGCGCTGCCGGGCAGCCAACATAGTTGTGGACCCGGTCATGGTTGCGACCAGCGGCGCACGGCTCATCGAAGATGAAGCCATTGATACTCTTAAATCAAGGCTGCTGCCGCTGGCGACAGTCATCACTCCAAACATACCTGAAGCGGAGATCCTGGCTGATATGACCATCACGGATGAGGCAGGCATGGAGAAAGCTGCCAGGACTCTCTATGAGCGTTACGGCTGCGCCGCACTTGTAAAGGGCGGTCACAGAATTAATGATGCCAATGACGTCCTCTTCGCATCTCCGGACAGGGGTCCGGTGTGGTTCAGGGGCAGAAGGATCGACAATCCGAATACACATGGAACAGGCTGCACGCTTTCAAGCGCAATCGCTTCCAATCTGGCCAAGGGTTACTCTCTGGAGGAATCTGTGGAGCGGGCTAAGGAATATCTTTCCGGTGCCCTCGCTGCCATGCTTGATCTCGGAAAGGGATCAGGACCACTTGCGCACAATTTTGCTATCCTGTGAGAGAGAGGTATGATATGGAAATGGATACAAAGCAGAAATTTGACGGATATGCAGCTCAGTATGATGAGTGGTTCATGAAAAACGATAAGCTCTTTACAAGCGAGCTGAGACTTTTTCTGAAGGTCCTCGGAGACATCAGGGGAAAGCGCCTGCTCTCCGTCGGGTGCGGCAGCGGGCTTTTCGAGAGTTATATTGACTGCTCGGGCGTAGAGGGAATCGAGCCGTCGCGTGACATGGGCGAGATCGCGGTAAAGCGAGGCGTGAATGTTATAAAGTTCGGACTCATCGAAGATGTGGATCTTCCGGACGACAGCTATGATATCATTTATTTCAACGGAAGCTCGAGCTACATTGAGGACCTTGCGCCGGTATACGGAAAATGTCGGAAAGCCCTGAAGGAGGGCGGCCGGCTGATGCTTCTGGATGTGCCCAAGGAGAG
Organism: Lachnospiraceae bacterium; assembly: GCA_017404585.1. Taxonomy (GTDB): domain Bacteria; phylum Bacillota; class Clostridia; order Lachnospirales; family Lachnospiraceae; genus Chordicoccus. Next base: position 5,201 of record JAFRCB010000027.1, on the reverse strand, counting down.
CGCGTTCGGCTTTATGTATCTTCTCGGCAAGGCTCTCGGCACCTATGACCATGAATACCTTGCGGATGCCATGCCATCCCTTCCGTACCCGCTCGCGCTGGCTTCCTCCGGCGTATGGCATTCAACGGAGGAGAAGATTAATGTGCTGAAGGAGCTGGGATTTGCAAAATTCTCATATTATCAGACCCTCGTAAAGAATCCTCTCTATACCAACGAAGAGGCAGAGGAGGTCATCCCCGGCTATAAGAGCGGCGGATACGTGGCTATAATCGCTGAGAAATAAGCAGTTGCAAATGCTCCCTTCGCTGAGCAAAAAGTACAGGGATCCGGGATGGAATAATGACAGCGGAAGCTGCCCCGGATCCCGTGTTCCGTTTCGAGGGAGAGAACCGAAAAATGTGTAAGGAGAGCGAAACCCGTGGAGGATTTGGTAAGAAGTAAGGAAAATGACGGGAGGAAAAATCTCTCTTCCGTTTTATATGAAAAAGCGCGGCCGCTGTGGGCAGAGAGCGCTGAGAAGAGTTTTGTCATATCGATGGCTGACGGAACTCTGGCGCCGGAGCGTTTTCGCGTGTATATGCTGCAGGATTATCTTTATTTGCACGACTATATTGATATTTTAAAGCGTATACGCGGGTATGCTGAGGATAACGGACTGGAACTTTTTTTGGATTCTGTCATCAGGGAGACGGAGAATGAGCTCTACAGAATGCATATTCCGAGCATGAAGCGCATCGGCATTGATGACGAAGAAATCAGGAATTGTGCCATGATGCCGGAATTCAGGAATTATATTGACTACATGAGAGAGCAGCTGGATGATAAGGGCCTGCTGGCCGGACTGACAGCTCTTCTTCAGTGCTCATGGAACTATGCGTATGTGGCGCAGCTTCTGACGGAGAGGTATCCGGATGAGATTGCCGCCTCCCCCTACAGGAGCTGGTTCGAGGCGTATACCTGCGCAGATTACATTCTGGCCAATCAGAACTGGATCGACGTGCTCGACGCGAGAACTGCCGATATCAGCGGAGAGGCTGCCGAAGACCTTGCGCGTATTTTTGAGACGTGCGCGAAGTATGAGAACAGTCTGTGGGATGCGCTGCTAAGGACCTCTGGTGTGCGCGAAGTGTGAGAACAGTCTGCGGGATGTGCTGCTAAGGGCCGCTGACGTGCGCAGGGTATGCGAGCAGTCTCCGGAACATGCTGCCGATGATGATACAGCCGGGATATTTGGGAAAAGCAAAAAGTAATGCGATGTCTGAAGCCTCCTGCGTTGAGAAATAGCGGGGAAAGTGCTATGATAGAATTTATACTTTATAGCTTCTTTTAGAAAGGGATGCTGACATGTTTGAAATTTTTGTTGATTCCGGGGCAAATATCCCGGCTGTATTTGTTGAAAAATATGACATCAATGTGATTGCTTTTATAAATATTGTCGACGGGCGAAAGGTGCCCGGGTTTGAGAGCGGGCTTTCTCTTGAGGAGGAGAGAGCCAGAGGAAAGGAGTATTACGATGCCATCCGCGGCGGCGCGGAGGTCAAGACTTCTCTCATCAACAGTGAGGAGTTCCGCGAGCATTTTGAGCCCGTCCTGAAAGAGGGAAAGGATCTGCTCTATATTTCTCTAAGCAGCAACATCAGCGGTACTTTTAACGCTGCTCGTATTGCTGCGGAGGAACTCAGGGAGGAGTATCCGGAGCGTGAGATCCGGCTGGTGGATTCTCTTAATGCGTCTCTTGCCCAGGGAATTCTTGCGATCTACGCCAGCGAGCTGCAGGATAAGGGATACTCACTGACTGAGATCGCTGACGTTCTGGCAGAGACCGCCCACAGCATGAACGGGACATTCACGGTCGATGATTTGAAATACCTTGCAAGAACAGGCCGTCTCCACGGCGCGACGGCGGTGGTCGGCAACCTGCTCAAGGTGAAGCCGATCCTCTGCGGCAACCGCGACGGATTTATTGTGCAGCACTGCCTGAAGAGGGGAAGGAAAAAGTCTCTCAATGCGCTGATTGATTTCGTGTGCGACAATATAGTCGAGCCTGAAAAGCAGATCGTCGGTATCGCCCATGCGGATGCCTATGAAGACTCTCTGTATGTGATGAACGGGATCATGAGCCGCGTAAAGGTCAGGGATTTCATCAATACGTCCTACGATTTCTGCACCGGCTCCCATGTCGGTCCGGATACGATTGCTCTGTTCTTTATCGGATATGACAGGGAGCTTCAGGGAAAGCTTGTTGATGAGAACCTCAGGGTGAAGAGGATATTTGATATGCTGTGATTAACATGGTCAATATTTCGGTATATGAAGTGACGGGGAGGGAGCTGGCGCGCCTCAATGCGACAGCCCCTCTCCGTTTTCATATGTTCGTGCGCTGAAAGCGCTTGAACTCTCTGGGATTTTGTCATCGCTGGCCGACAACTTACGTTGAGATAAGATAGCTGCATAAACATACAAAAAAATGAATATTTATGCAAATGACTTTTGGCGGAAGACTGAGGTCGCAAAGCGCGTATTTTAGCCGAAAATGTAAAAAATCAGGTAAAAAAAAGCAGAAAAAGAGTGCCGTAAGTGGTAAAGCTGTGATTGACAATATAAAAATATGTATCTATACTAAATAAGTCCGTCGAGGACGCTATAGGCAGCGGTCTCCCGGCACTTATGTTTAATAGGAGGATGTTATTATGAAGAAGAAACTTATGGCAGTTCTCGTGGCAGCAGGTATGGTCGTATCCATGGCAGCCTGCGGCGGTGCTTCATCTGAGAGCCAGACAGCAGTACCGGCAGCAGAGACAGTTGAGTCTGCAGCCGCCTCTACGGCTGAGGCCGGAACAGAGGAGACAGCTGAACTCACAACTGTTACACCCGGCAAGCTCACTATGAGCACCAACGCAGCATTCCCGCCGTATGAGATGACAACAGACACTGGCGAGCTTGAAGGCATTGACATCGAAGTTGCAGGCGCGATCGCTGAGAAGCTCGGCCTTGAACTTCAGGTAGATGATATGGAATTCGACGCAGCTCTTCTCGCTGCACAGCAGGGAAAGAGTGATATCGTCATGGCAGGTGTCTCCGTCACTGATGAGCGCAAGAAGGTAATGGAGTTCTCTGACTCCTACGCAACAGGCGTTCAGGTCATCATCGTCAAGGAAGGTTCAGACATCCAGTCTGTCGAGGATCTCGAGGGCAAGATGATCGGAACACAGCGCGGCACAACAGGCAACCTTTACTGCACAGATGATTACGGCGAAGATCACATCACATCATACGACAATGGTCTTACAGCGGTCCAGGCTCTGAACAACGGTCAGGTTGACTGCGTTGTTATCGACAAAGAGCCGGCAACAGCTTTCGTCGGTGCCAATCCGGGTCTTGTGATCCTTGACACAGAGTATACTTCTGAGGACTATGCAATCGGTATGGCTAAGGGCAACACAGCACTGCTCGACGCTGTGAACACAGCGCTCGCAGAGCTTCAGGCAGACGGCACAGTAGACGCTATCGTTGCTAAGTATATCAAAGCGGAATAATAATTATTCCTATAAGCAATAATAGAGCCCGTTACCGGTAAAATTAAAAATGGTTTCGATTCCGGATCCAATGCTGGTTGCGCGGGCGTTGGATCCGGTTTTTATCTCATTAGAAAGGACGGTTCGGAAAATTGGCGGAGTCTTACGAAACGCTATCTCAGCTCCTTGCCAGTGGGGAGAAGCTGAGCTTCACACAGAGCTTCTTCGTGAAGTTCTATCAGGCATTCTTGTATAATGACCGATGGATGCTTTACCTTAACGGAGTTGCGACGACGCTGCTGGTAACTGCATTTGCATTAATATTCGGTATTCTTCTGGGTACATTCGTAGCCCTTGTCCGTACGGCTCACGATCAGCAGAGATCTAAGAAGAGTATTCTGCTCGGATTGTTAAATCTTATTTTCAAAATTTACGTTACGATCATCCGCGGAACTCCGATGATGGTCCAGCTGCTCATCATGGGAATGGTCGTGTTCTCGAGCAGCCGAAACTTTACATTTGTAGGTACGCTGACTCTGGGAATCAACTCGGGCGCGTATGTCTCCGAGATCATCCGAGGCGGCCTCATGGCTGTCGATTCGGGGCAAATGGAAGCCGGCCGAAGCCTTGGTCTCAACTACATGACGACGATGCTGTACATCATCATCCCGCAGGCGATCAAGTCAGTTCTTCCCGCCCTGGGCAATGAGTTCATCATCCTTCTCAAGGATACGTCACTCATCACAGTCATCGGCGGCAAGGAGCTTCTGTATGCAGCCCAGGGTATCATGAACCGTACATATGAGGCGATGTTCCCGCTGCTGATCACGGCTGTCATCTACCTCATCCTGGTCATGATCTTTACATACCTGCTCGGTATATTCGAAAGGAGGCTGAGACAAAGTGATCGACGTTAAGAATCTTCATAAAAGATACGGAGACAATGTTGTTCTTGATGGAATTGACCTGAACGTCGATCCGGGCGATGTGATCGTTCTGGTCGGTCCTTCGGGCTGCGGCAAATCCACATTCCTTCGCTGTCTCACCCACCTTGAGGAGCCGACAGGCGGTCAGATTTTCCTTGACGGTAAAGAAGTCACTGACAGGGAAATCGACCATGTACGTTCCAGAATGGGAATGGTGTTCCAGCACTTTAATTTGTTCCCGCATATGACGGTAAAGAAGAATATTACATTTGCCCCGGTCAAGCTTCGCAAGATGACGCAGACCGAGGCGGACCAGAAAGCTATGGAGCTTCTCGACAGGATCGGCCTCGCCGATAAGGCTGATGAGTACCCGAACATGCTCTCCGGCGGTCAGAAGCAGCGTATCGCTATTGTCCGCGCGCTGGCCATGGACCCGGAGGTCCTGCTCTTCGACGAGCCGACAAGTGCCCTCGACCCCGAGATGGTCGGCGAAGTTCTTGAGCTCATGAAGAAACTTGCCAAGAACGGTATGACTATGGTGGTCGTCACTCACGAGATGGGCTTTGCCAAGGAAGTTGCCTCGCGTGTGATCTTCATCGACAAGGGCAAGATCCAGGAAGACAAGCCGCCGCAGGAGTTCTTTGCCAACCCGGAGAATCCGCGCCTTCGCGATTTCCTGTCAAAGGTGCTTGTATAACGCATATACAATACGCATCTGTGGTGGAGAGTGAATTCAATATGAGATTTGTATGGAGCTGTC
>JAFRCB010000244.1 GCA_017404585.1 Lachnospiraceae bacterium | reverse complement strand
TATATTGAGGCATCTTCTATCCCTCCGTTTTTCATTCTCTTAATGTTCTTTGGGTATACCAGCTTCCATTCACCGGAGTAGCCGGGCTCACTTATACCGTTTGTCAGATATCGCTTTGAATTCCCGCTCCTATCCTTGCATATCTTTATAAAATCATCGCTTATATCAAGTTCTGTCTGATATTCACTAAAAATAAATCCGGTCTTCTGATATAAAAAGGCGCTGTCATATCCAGCCAGATATTTTAACATTTTATTCTCATCAATACTGTTCACTGACGCTACACACGAAAGCACCTCTTCCAGTCCGGCGATAAGATTCAGATCCTTTATTGAATCTGCTATCGTCCGCTCCTTATCCGTAACCTTCACGCCCCCGCCAAAATCCGGAGACACTATTCCTTCTTTCATCTGCGCTTTAACATAATGATACGTGTACCCATCGAATTCAAAGTCGTGGAAACGTGTCTCAGAGCCAACATAAACCTCATAGAAAACCTGATCGGCAATTCCATAATACTCAAAAGCAGTATGATGGGATACATAGGAAGACGGTGTTATTGCACTGGCGATCTGAAATCTATTCGCTACCGACCCACCATTTTCCCCGCTCACGCACGTGTATAATCCATTTCGGATTTTAAATACCAAGTTCTCCTTCAGAAGTTTGCCCAAAGCCACTCTTGCTGTCCGTTCACTTGAATACAGGGCATTTACTTCATTCATGGAAAAAACCGGGTATTGCAACAGCTCATAATATAAATTCATCGTTCTCGCTCCATGGTGTTATATATGCGTCTTTTTTTACTCTGTTTTATGTCATTTCTGTACGCATTCTCAACTTATCGTCATAGAGCAATTTTGTCAAGTTGATTTTTTGTACTCTTTTATCATTTTTAATGTTATTATCGTACTTTATCTAAACAAAGCTGTAGTTTTACATATATGCCCGAATCAAACCCTCAGACTGTTTACAGTGAAGGATTCCCGAAGTTCTTCAAGATTGGAAGGTTTCATTTATTCATGAGCAAACTTCCACGTATCCATATATAAAAAAGGCTACCACCGAAGTGATAACCTTTTTCTTTGCTTCAAATATAAATGTTTACTTTAAAGTCCCTCCATCCTTGAATCCGCCGCCGATTATCGATAGAATATAGATAATCTATAGCATCATCTCTGGAAAAACCCATCTCATAAACCTTTAAATATCCACTAACTTTCCTTATTTTGCCTGTTTTATGGCTGCCTGCGCCGCTGCCAATCTCGCGATCGGTACACGGAACGGTGAGCAGGATACATAGTCGAGGCCAATGCTGTTGCAGAACTCGATGGAAGCCGGATCGCCGCCATGCTCGCCGCAGATACCGCAGTGCAGATTCGGGTTCGTGCTGCGTCCACCCTCGACTGCAATCTTCATCATCTTGCCAACGCCTGCCTGATCGAGCTTAGCGAACGGATCATTGTCGAGGATCTTTGCGTTCATGTAAGCTTCCAGGAACTTGCCGGAGTCGTCACGAGAGTAACCGAACATCATCTGTGTCAGGTCGTTTGTACCGAAGCAGAAGAAGTCAGCTGCCTTAGCGATGTTGTCAGCCATGAGAGCAGCTCTCGGAATCTCGATCATTGTACCGATCGTGTACTCAAGCTCGCTTCCTGCAGCTTTGATTTCGTCATCAGCTGTATCCTGAACGATCTTGCGGACATACTGAAGCTCTCTCTTAGCGCCGACAAGCGGGATCATGATTTCCGGAATCAGTGCCCAATCCGGATGCTCGGAGCGAACCTTGATAGCTGCGCGGATGACAGCTCTTGTCTGCATGATGGCAATTTCCGGATAAAGGACTGCCAGACGGCATCCGCGGAGACCCATCATCGGGTTGAACTCATGGAGACCAGCGATGATATCCTTGATATCCTGTACAGTCTTGCCCTTGCGAGCTGCAAGCGCTGCAATGTCTTCCTCTGTTGTCGGAACGAACTCATGGAGAGGCGGATCCAGGAAGCGGATGGTAACCGGTCTGCCTTCAAGGGTCTCATACAGCTTCTCGAAGTCGCCCTGCTGCAGCGGGAGGATCCTGGAAAGTGCTTCTTCTCTCTCTTCTACTGTATCGGAGCAGATCATGTCGCGGAAAGCGTCAATTCTGTCGCCCTCGAAGAACATATGCTCTGTACGGCAGAGGCCGATGCCCTCAGCGCCGAGCTCAACAGCCTTGGCTGCGTCTGCCGGTGTGTCGGCATTTGTACGAACCTTCAGTGTACGGATCTCGTCTGCCCAATCCATGATGTTCTTGAAATCATCGTCATCGATGGAGCCTGCGATGACCGGAAGCTCACCGTCATAGATGTTGCCTGTGGAACCGTCGAAGGAAATGATGTCGCCTTCTTTGTACACATGGCCGCCGAGCTTGATGGTCTTGTTCTCTTCGTCAACGATAAGTTCCTGGCATCCGGATACGCAGCAGCTGCCCATACCGCGGGCAACAACAGCTGCATGAGATGTCATACCGCCGCGGGCTGTAAGGATACCCTGAGCAGCCTTCATGCCTTCGATGTCTTCCGGAGATGTCTCAAGACGTACAAGGACGACCTTCTCGCCTCTGTCTGCCCACTCCTTAGCCTCGTCAGCTGTGAAGACGATCTTGCCGGAAGCAGCGCCCGGAGCTGCCGGGAGGCCCTTGCCGATCTGCTCTGCCTTCTTGACAGCGTCCTTATCGAAGGAGCCATGAAGCAGTGTGTCAAGGTTACGCGGATCGATTGCGAGGATAGCTGTCTTCTTGTCGATCTTGCCTTCCTTTACGAGGTCATTTGCGATCTTAAGAGCAGCGCGGGCTGTTCTCTTGCCGTTACGTGTCTGCAGCATGTAAAGCTTGCCATGCTCGATGGTGAACTCCATATCCTGCATGTCACGATAGTGGTCTTCAAGTTTATTTGCAATACCGATGAGCTGATCATAGATATCCGGAAGAGTCTTCTTGATCTCATCGATTTCCATCGGTGTGCGGACACCGGCAACAACGTCTTCGCCCTGTGCGTTCATAAGAACTTCCGCGAAGAACTTGTTCTCGCCTGTAGCCGGGTTACGTGTGAAGGCAACGCCTGAACCGGAATCGTCGCCCATGTTGCCGAATGCCATCATCTGTACGTTAACTGCGGTACCCCAGCTGTACGGGATATCGTTGTCACGACGATAGACGTTAGCGCGCGGGTTGTCCCAGGAACGGAAGACGGCCTTGACTGCCTCGATGAGCTGTACCTTCGGGTCTGTCGGGAAGTCTTCGCCGATCTTAGCCTTGTACTCAGCCTTGAACTGGCCTGCAAGTTCCTTAAGGTCTTCTGCAGTCAGCTCGACGTCCATCTTAACACCCTTTTCTTCTTTCATTCTGTCGATCAGGACTTCGAAATATTTCTTTCCGACTTCCATAACGACGTCTGAGAACATCTGGATAAATCTTCTGTAGCAGTCCCATGCCCAGCGCGTATTGCCGGACTGTGCTGACATTGTCTCAACAACTTCTTCATTCAGACCAAGGTTGAGGATCGTGTCCATCATACCCGGCATGGAAGCTCTTGCACCGGAACGTACGGAAACGAGGAGCGGGTTCTGCTTGTCGCCAAACTTCTTGCCTGCGATTTCCTCAAGTTTCACAACTGCTTCCTGGATCTGCTGTGTGATCTCATCATTAATTTTCTTGCCGTCATCATAGTATGCTGTGCAGGCTTCTGTAGAGATTGTAAATCCCTGCGGAACCGGAAGACCAAGCTTGGTCATTTCCGCAAGGTTTGCGCCCTTACCGCCGAGAAGATTGCGCATGCTGGCGTCGCCTTCACTGAACATATACACGTATTTTGCCATAGAGTTCTTTCCTCCTGAATGATGTAGGATTAGTGTTTACCTAATTAAGTATTGTAACATATTACCAATTTCTTTTAAAGAAGTATCTAATTAATTAATAAGACTTATTTGTTTTTTGGTATTATTACCCACTTGCAGTATACATAATGCAAATGATTGGTAAGTCTCCGCATGATTTTTACAGCAACATAACAAAACGCCCCGACAGCTTCGTTGGCCGCATATATTCGTCAAAGCGAAAGCCAAAAAGACCGCGCACTCTCGTGCGCGGTCTCATTGTTATTGAAAATAAATATTTACTGCTTATCCTCGAAATACTTTCCGGAGATAATGTCCTCATATCCCTTTCTGTAAAGGTGACGCGGAATACCATCGACCATGATGGGCGGAACATCGCCGCGGATCAGCGGACGTACATATGTGATGAAGTCATCTGTTACATATGTGCCTTCCTCATTGACCCATGATCTCGGAACAAGGCGCTCCTCGTTAGCGATCTTATGAACGTCCTTGACCTCTGTGTTGGCCTGATACGGATCATCGGATGTACGTACGAATACGACCATCTTGCCTGTATCGCCTTCGTCAGCTGCCGCAAGAGCTGCGCCGCCGACTTCGGAAGCCTCGAGGATGTCGATACGGGATGCGCAGTGGGAAGCTGCTCTCTGAAGTGTGGAGAGCTCGATTGCGCGGGTCTTGCATCCAAGGCGGTTGGAAAGGATATTTGCAAGAACACGTGCTGTACCGGAAAGCTGCTTGTGGCCGAATGCGTCGACGTAATCAATGCCTTCGCCAAGCTCCATGACGAACTTGCCGTCCGCTGTCTTGATACCTTCAGATACGCAGACAACTACAGAGTTCTTTTCCTTGAGCAGGCTCTCGCATTTTGCGACGAACTTGTCAACATCAAATGCGATCTCCGGAAGATAGATAGCATCCGGACCCTGGCAGTCTTCGCCTTCAGCGAGGCATGCAGCGCCAGTAAGCCAGCCTGCGTTGCGGCCCATGATCTCAACGACTGTTACTGTGCCGTGAGCTGTCATGATGGACATACCGTCGCGAATGATCTCCTTGATAGATGTGCCGATGTACTTGGCAGCTGAGCCGTAGCCCGGTGTATGGTCTGTCAGAGCGAGGTCGTTGTCGATTGTCTTCGGGCAGCCGACGAAACGGACCTTGGAGCCTGTGAGCATACCATAGTCGGACAGCTTCTTGATTGTATCCATGGAATCATTGCCGCCGATGTAGATGAAGCAGTCGATTTCAAGGTCATCGAGGATGCCGAAGATCTTGTCGAAGACTTCTCTGTCTTCATGAATTTCCGGAAGCTGGAAACGGCAGGAGCCGAGGTATGCAGCCGGTGTTCTCTTCAGAAGCTCTTCGTCAAGTCCGCTCTGGATATGCTCGGAAAGATCGATGTAATGACCCTTCATGAGACCCTGAACGCCATGTACCATGCCGTAAACTTTCTTGTAGCCGCGCTCTTTCGCTGAACGGTATACGCCTGCCAGTGAAGAATTGATTGCAGCTGTCGGGCCGCCGGACTGACCGACAATGATGTTTCTCTTCTCTGAGTTCATAATATCCTCCTCAAAACATATAACGCATGTGCGCCTTTTCAAATGTTCTGCGCGGCGCTTTTATGCAGTAAACCTGCGCAGTCTTAGACATTTTAGTCTATCCGGAATAAATATTCAAGGGGATTCATAAAAAAAGCAGGTAAAGTACATCATTCTTAGTGAATGCTTCATAATCATGCATGAATGATTGTCCCTTATGACCGAAGTAAGCCCGGCCGCAGCAAACGCCCGGGCTTTGAGGGTCTGTTTCTTCTGCTTTCCTTATCCGATCTTTGTACCGCAGTTCGGGCAGAACTTCGGCGGATTAGCCGGATCCGGGAACGGCTGGCCGCAGTTGGTGCAGAAAGCAGCTACCGCTGCCTGAGGCTTCGGGCTGCCGCAGTTCGGGCAGAACTTGCCTGTGTTCACGCTGCCGCAGGAGCATGTCCATGTGTCCCCGCTCTGGATTGCCGGCTTAGCTGCCTTCTGAGCCTGCTGAGCACCCTGCTGCATGAGCCCCGCGATGTTCGCACCCGCGTTGTTCTGGCCCATCATGCCCATGGCGGCGAAGCCTGTGATCGCGCCGGCTGTATTGGCAGCCGCTGCCTGAGCCGCCTGTGTCTGGCCGATGCCCATGTATGCGCCGAGCATGGACGGATCTGTGTAGCCGCGTGTCTCCTGGAACTTGGTGATCTGAGCCTTTGATTTCTCGTCAGCGTCGAGCATGTTGATAGCGATCTTAAAGACAGAGATGCCGCGGGCTTCATGCCACTCTTCATCGAGAAGCTTGTCGACGTCTTTGGTGAGCTGATACTCATTGGCGGCAATGTCCTGATAGCCGATGCGCAGCTTGTTAAGGCCTGCGACGCCCTGGCGGATCGCTGCGATCGCCTCTGACTTGATCTGCGGCTCGATGTCCTCGCGCCTTACAAGACCGGATCCGTTCGAGCCGGTAGCCTGAGCGCCGATGACTGAGAAGAACTTGCCCGGATCCGTGACCTGGATCGAATATACGCCGTTGCCCATGAGGGTCGTAGCGATGTGCCAGATCGGCTTATCTGTTGTCCAGTCTTTCTCCCAGTGATCAAATGTAATGTTGCCGGAGCCCCACTTGAAGCCCTGGATCTCGCCGAGATTGATGAAATAGACGCGCTGTGTATGGACTCTCTGTCCGCCGGCCTTGAACTGCTCTACGACCGAATGAGCGAGGGCTGCAAATCCGCTGTTGCTTCCTGCAAGCGCTGACGGTGCCTGGGAAGCGTCGAACTGATATCTGCCCGGCTCCGCGCAGAAGTCCACGATAGCGCCGTCCTCAACGAGAATCATGCACTGATTCTCCTGGACATCGATGATAGAGCCCGAAGAGATAATGTTCTCATCGCTGTTCTTATTCTTGGATCTCGGTCCGACGATCCTGTTAGCGCGTTTCTGAATGACTCCGCCCGACATGTCGCCGCTCTCGAAATAATCGATCCAGCTGTTTCCGAGTGTCGTGTTAAGTGAAGCTGCTCCAGCTCCGAGTACTGCTGCCGCAAGTCTGATTAAACCCATTATGTAACTCCTTTCTGGCCTTTTGGCCATTGAATGAATTCTTATTTAATATCTGCGGTGCCGCGTCATTTGCCGCGCACCTGCAGCCTTAAACTGTTTTGTCTGTTCTTTCCTGCCTTTTGGCCTATCCCGCACAGGGACCCCATGAAGCCTCCGATCAGAAATGACCGCCTCCGCCGGAGAAGCCGCCTCCGCCGCCCGAGAAGCCACCGCCCGAATGCGTGCCGCCCGAGAAGCCGCCCCCGCCGCTGCTGTGGTGCTCCTTGACAATTCGTCTCTGGGACGTATGCTTGCCGAGGAAGATGGCGTTATGACCGGTCTGCCTGAAGTTGAGCGTCTTTACCGCGATCTTCGCGTTATTGACCGGCTGGCTGCTGCTGTGCTTCGCCAGCAGGCTCACCAGGGTAATGAGTGACAGGACTGCACTTATGATCAGCGAGAACGGTGTCGGCATCATCGCGTAGGCGACATTGTCGAGCTTGTATACGTCCTTTAGGAACGTGTTG
>JAFRCB010000243.1 GCA_017404585.1 Lachnospiraceae bacterium | reverse complement strand
TCCCGAGGAGGAAGTAACAGAAGCAGCTGAATCACTCAGAGGCATGTACGAGGAGGAGGGACGGGGAATCAGAATCATAAGGCTGGAAAACTCGTATCAGATGTGCACGAACCCGGATTTTTATGATGCGCTGATCGCACTCGAGCTTGCGCCGAAAAAACCGAGACTCACCGACGTCATGCTGGAGACACTTTCTGTCATAGCATACAAGCAGCCGGTCACAAAGTCCGAAGTGGAGCGCATACGCGGAGTAAATTCTGACCATGCGATAAACAGGCTGATCGAGTACAGGCTTGTCAGGGAACTCGGAAGGGCAAAGCTTCCGGGAAGACCGATTCTCTTTGGTACCACAGAAGAGTTCCTCCGGAGATTCGGCGTTGCCTCGTCGGAAGATCTGCCTGATATCAATCCTGTCAAACTTGAGGATTTCAGGGCGGAGGCTGAGAATGAGGCAGGTCTTACTGTAGACGTATGACCCGGTCCGGGTAAAATATCACATAGAATATGGTCAAAAATGGGAGAGATTGTTCATTTTGTGGAAAACCTCTCTCTTTTTTTGTGCAGATTCGTCAGTTAAACAGTTGATAAAAATCAGTCTTTGAGTTATGATTGAGCAGAAAATATAAAAGTTTCATAAACAATGGAGGAGTAACAATGAGTGATACGCAGACTGCAGCAAGCATGAGAATTAATTCAATGCTTGACGCTAACAGCTTCGTTGAGATCGGCGGCATGGTTACAGCACGCTCCACCGACTTCAACCTCTCTGCCAAAGCAGCTCCCAATGACGGTGTGATCACCGGCTACGGAACTGTGGAAGGCAGCCTTGTGTATGTATACAGCCAGGATGTTTCTGTACTAGGCGGTACCATCGGTGAAATGCATGCTAAGAAAATCGTCAACCTTTACACGCTGGCAAGAAGGACCGGAGCTCCTGTCATTGGCATCCTTGATTCCAACGGTGTCCGCCTTGAAGAGTCGACTGACGCACTGTTCGCTCTGGGGCAGATCTATCGCACAATGGTGCTTGCAAGCGGCGTAATCCCCCAGATCACAGCAGTTTTCGGCAGCTGCGGCGGCGGGCTTTCATTTATCCCGGCCCTCTCTGATTTCGCGTTCATGACAGATTCAGCCAAGCTCTTTGTCAATGTTCCGGACGCAGTCATCGGAGAAAGTGCAGATACACTCTCGAACCAGACAGCCGAATATCAGGCCGAGTGCAATAACGTTGCTGTCACAGGAACAGAAGAAGAGGTGTACGCTAAAGTCCGCCAGCTTATCTCCCTGCTCCCGGTCAACAATGCTGACGAGGGCGACATTGTTCCGTGCAGCGACGACCCGAACCGCTCCGTGGCAGGTATTGAGACCCTGACAGGCAACGCGGCGGATGTTCTTGCGCAGATTGCCGACGGCGGTATTTTCTTCGAGACCGGCAGAACTGCAGGCCACAACATGGTGACCGGTTTCCTCAGACTGAACGGTCTTACAGTAGGTGCAGTTGCCAACCGCGGCGCTAAAGATACACTTTGCCCGATGGATGCAGGCAAGGCAGCAAAATTCATCAATTTCTGTGATGCATTCAACATCCCGGTGCTCACCCTCGTCAATGTACAGGGTCTGGCAAGAAAAGAAAAGGCAGAGCGCATGCTTCCGAAGGCAGCAGCCCGCCTTACATACGCATACGCCAACGCAACCGTCCCGAAGGTAACACTGGTCACCGGCAAAGCTTACGGCAGCGCTTATGTTGTCATGGGTTCCAAGGCTCTCGCCGATTATGTCTACGCATGGCCGAATGCCGAGATCGGCGCTATGGATTCCAAGCTTGCGGGCAAGGTCCTTGCGGCAGACGGTGACGCTTCAGCCCAGAGAAAGGCAGCGGCCGATTATCAGGCACTTCAGTCAAATGTTGCCTCAGCGGCAGCTCGCGGCTATGTCGATACAGTTATTGATGCCGCCGATACAAGAAAGTATCTGATCGGCGCGTTCGAAATGCTCTACACAAAGAGGGAAAGCCGTCCGGATAAGAAACACGGCACGATCTAAGAAAGGCGGAACAGATGAAGAAATTCAGAAAACTGACAATCGCCCTCCTCGCAATTTGTGTGTTCGCGATATCCGTCACCGCATGCGGTCCGCAAAAGACAGCCACACAGGTCGAAGCGGAAGCGGTCGCGGCAATCAGAGAGCAGAACATTGCAAGCATCCAGGATTACACCGAGAGAGAATTTGCGGCGATCCTCACGCAGGTCTCCTATGAGAACTATGCTGCCTACAAAGACCAGGGGCAAGTCCTCATAAGCAGAACGTTCGACAACGATTTCGGTGCGCGCTGGAAAGCCTTCGTGGATGCCCACGGGCAGTGTAC
Organism: Lachnospiraceae bacterium; assembly: GCA_017404585.1. Classification (GTDB taxonomy): domain Bacteria; phylum Bacillota; class Clostridia; order Lachnospirales; family Lachnospiraceae; genus Chordicoccus. Next base: position 578 of record JAFRCB010000243.1, on the reverse strand, counting down.
ACAGGCTGTTGTTGATCTCACAATGAGACATCATGATGAATACACGAGCCGTATCATCATGACAGGCGAGGACGGCGCTCAGATGGCATTGACCATCACCTACGATGAAACATCCACACCGGTCAAGACAACGATCGCTGATTACTCAGATGACACGAACCAAACATTGGGTCAGAAATTTGCTTCGGCAGGAGCCAATACGATCATCGGCATAGCCACCGTATTTGCGGTCCTCATCCTTCTGTCCCTTATCATCTACTGCTTCAAGTTCGTGAACATCGCAGCAGCTCCGCCTGCCAGGAAGGAAGGCGCACCTGCCGCACCAGAGGCGCAGGTACCGGCCAAAGCCCCTGCGGCTAAGGCTGCACCGGTTAATGCTCCGGCACAGGATCCGATGAGCGATCCGGCCCTCATCGCTGTCATTGCAGCGGCGATTGCGGCAGCAGAGGATAAGCCGGTCGAAGGATTCGTAGTGCGTTCTATTAAGAGAATCAAGACTAACAAGTGGCGTTAAGCGCCGGTAATAATCCAGGAGGGATATAAAATGAAAAATTACGTGATTACAGTTAATGGCGTAG
>JAFRCB010000242.1 GCA_017404585.1 Lachnospiraceae bacterium | reverse complement strand
GCCTGGGAGGATGTGGATGTGTATATCAAGCATATTAGAATTCCATTGTCATTGTTTTTCAGGAACACATCTGCATATGCAGAAAAATATCAGGGCAATACTTATATGAGAGAGCGTATTTTATGAATTGCGTCAATCAGTTATTTGCCCCCATGTTGTTCCATATTATCATTTTTTCTTAATGGATTCAATGTTTCATAGCTGAATTAGGGCAGTTTTTAAGTATATACACGCACCATATAATATATGAAGATACGAGTTTCCGCCGAGAATTACCAAGAAATACACTGTTTTTCGTATCAGCCTTGACAATCGGTGGCTTTTCAGCATATTATAAGTAATGTAGTTACAGAATATTCAGGTTCTTTTACTTCATTATATAGATACATTGCATGGGAAGGACCCGCACTGATATTTCTATTGTTTTGGATTAGTTAGGGGGAGAAAATGAAAAAGAAAGCATTTGCACTCATCATGGTAGCAGTTATCACAGCAACATCTGCTATGCCGGTGCTGGCAGCCGGAAAAGACCCGAAATACAGCCCGGAGAATGTTACGATTACACCGACACCTAAGGTAACATGCCCGCCGAAAAAACCGTGCAAGCCGGGCAAGTCACCGAAGACCGGTGAAGTGGATTTTGTATTCTATGGCGGACTTGGTGCTGCTGCATTTGCCTCTGTTGCTGTACTTAGCAAGAAGAAGAGGGACGAGGCTTAATTATTACTTGATTTAAAGTAAACGGACTCACGCTGATTGCGTGGGTCCGCTTTTTTGCATGAGAAGGAGCAATCCCCTCCTTGGTTATAATGGCAGTATCGAAATAATGGCTGACCCCTCAATCCGTCACCGTCACCCGAAGAGAAGCCGTCTGGCCCCGACGCTCGCAATTAACAACGTATTCACCCGTGACACTCGTATCGATCTCATCGCAGACGACTTCATCCATGGCAGACCCCCCATCCGCGGTCGTAGCACTCTGGATGCACGTATACGGGTCAAAGTAGTCGCTCGTGCGGATCGTAATGTCCGTGTCGGTTAGGATAATCGTCGCCGGAGCATCAGATATGATCACATCTGCCTTCTCCACCGTCCTATCGCCAAAAGCATTTTCCAGAATAAATGTATAGTTCACCTCTGAAGAATTCATGGGTGAGCGGGCAGCATCGATCTGCACATGCTGACGCGCATCATTGCCAAAACCGTCGTCGACCCTGTAGGTCTTACCCTCCGGCATTAGATCCTTTATATGGTCAACAGTGCTCATAGTCACGGTAGGCATCTCATCCGGCAGCACAATTGATGGCCCGTTGTAGTTCCTAAGGAGCAGTTTTCGCATGGAGCGCACACGCCCTTCTTCTGTGTCGGCAGTGTATTCGATGATTTTTTCCGAGAGGCTGTCGCCGGTCGAAATGCGGATGTAGACCATACTCTTAAGTTGATTTTCGTCGTAGCCTTCGAGAGAAACGCCTTCAAGAAGATCAAGCTCTCCGGTCCCATCGTAGACCAGAGTCTCTGGATCGAAGACAAAGGCATCCCTGGTGTCATCTGCCTGATTAGCCACACTTACCGGATCATCATATTCTATGACCCGTCCTCCGAAGACATAGAGGAGAACGAGGGCAATGAGGCAAAAAACGGATATCGCAATTTTAAAAATTGTAGTGCGGGACATAGCAGGATTCTCCCTTCGTACAATATCAAACATTTCTTTGTTTCCAGACACGCTTACCTGCGTAAACAGTTCAGCATTATATTTTGAATCTTACCACACATATGCCGACCTCGCAACGAGCCCTTCTCCAGCCTATTGTCACAACCAGTCACGTATTCCCCTCTTTTCTTGTGGAAAATTTCCATTGTTCGGGTTATGATGTATACGGTCCACACGGCCCCTCAAAGCAGCATGCTTTTCAAAGCTCGACTGTAGCAGCCCCTATATTTGAATAAAAAGAAAATTCAGGAGGCCTCCCTTGGCAGATCTCAATAACAATAACGACCAGGGCAACAACCTGAGTCAATACAATCTGAACAGCTCCTACGAGGCCGCGAAAGCCCTCTTTTCGAGCTGGCGCGACGGCACCTTCACAGAGATCATGGATGACTGGAAGTGGATTTTCACGTACAGCGCCCGTTACAAGGGGGCGATTATCTTCTATGTCATTCTCGGCATAGTCAGCACAACGCTCGGACTTGTTGGCAGTGTCGCGAGCAAGTACCTGATCGACATCATAACCGGATACAAGACCGAAAAGTTCGCCCTGCTTATGGTCATTATGATCGGCTCGACAATATTTTCACTGGTCATCAGCTCATTTCTGAGCCGAATCACGGTGAGGCTCAGCATCGATATCAATAACGCGATCCAGGCGGACATTTTTGATAAGATCATTGATTCGGACTGGCTCGCGCTCAGCAGGTACAGTAACGGCGATGTGTTGAACCGCTTCAATTCCGATGTCGGAACGGTGTCCGGAAACGCCATTTCGTGGCTGCCTACGATTATCATCGCCCTCTACCACTTTATCGCGACCTTCTTTGTCATATTGCATTATGATGTGGTTATGGCGCTGCTGGCATTTGCAAGCGCACCGTTCCTTCTTCTCTCATCGCACTACCTGATCTCAAAGCAGAGGGAATACAATAAAAAAGTGCGCGAGATGTCCTCGAAAATGATGAGCTTCGAGGTCGAAACCTTCTACAATTTCGACACGATCAAGAGCTTCGGCATCACGGACAAATACAGCGCTAAGCTGAGAGACTGGCAGCAACAGTTCAAAGACATCTCTCTGAAGTATAATATGTTCTCGATTAAGACAAATATCTTCATGTCGATTCTCGGCAGCGTGATACAGATGGTTGCTTTCTGCTACTGTCTGTTCCTTCTGTGGGCCCACTCGATCACATACGGGACCATGACACTGTTCCTGCAGCAGCGCTCCGCCCTGTCGGCGGCCTTCAACCGCGTGGTCGGTATCATCCCCGCGTTCCTGCAGAGCTCGGTCTCTGCCCACCGCGTCCGTGAGCTTGTGGAGCTTCCTAAGGAGGTCCACATTCCGGAGAGCAGCGAGATGGATGCCTACCGGGATCTCGGCTATACCGTGCGTATGAGCGACGTTAATTTTGCCTATCTGGAGGACCAGAAGGTCATCACGAATTCCGATTTTGTCGCGGAGCCGGGTGAGATCGTCGCGCTGGTCGGACCATCCGGCGAAGGTAAGACGACTATGATCCGCCTGGTCCTCGGGCTCATTCGCCCGGAGGCCGGCCATGTGTCCATTGAGGCCGGCGGCCATGCGGTGGATGCAAATGCAAACACGCGCCACCTCTTCGCCTACGTCCCCCAGACAAATGCGATCCTGACCGGGACGGTCGCCGAGAACCTGCGAATGGTGCGCGAGGACGCGACTGATGAAGAGCTCATCGAAGCGCTGAAAATGGCCTGCGCCTGGGATTTCGTCTCCGCAAAGCCCGGCGGGCTTGACGCCCCCGTCGGCGAGCGCGGCCGAGGCTTCTCCGCCGGTCAGGCTCAGCGCATTTCCATCGCCCGCGCGATTCTCGCGGGGGCACCGATTCTTCTGCTCGATGAAGCCACCAGCGCCCTCGATGTGACAACGGAGCGCCAGGTGCTCCGCAATATCGTGAAGCGCCAGCCGAACCGCACGGTGATCGTGACGACTCACCGCCCGAGCGTCCTGAATCTCTGCCAGCGGGTCTACAGGGTCATGGAGACTCAGGTGACAGAGCTCGACGAGGCCGAGGCAGCGAAGATGGCGATGGATTTCTGATAATCTTTTCAAAAAACAAGTGCAGTTGTCAAAGTTACTATTACTCTGATAACTGCACTTTTATTTTGCTCACGGGATGCCGAATTAAGACGCATCCACACATTTGGCAGACATACTCGCAATCATCTGCTCTATCTAAGGATACTGCCTAACGCGACAGCCCTTTGATTTTACTCTACTATCACTCTCAGACTGACTGACTCCCCGTAAAGCTCGTAAGTCAGTGTATATTCCCCGGCCTCATTGGTATTGACCGCACCTTCGACCAGAACAGCATCAAAGGCTGATGAATGGTCTGCATTCTCCGCACGGGCTATGTAATCGTGTGAATCAAATGTCTGTCCCACGCTGATCCTGACTTCAGGCGTCGTCAGCACAATCACGGGTATCTCCCCGGAGAGGACCACATCTTGGATCACACGGTCACGGTCGCCGAACACGTTCTCTATGCTGACGGTATAGTGGACAAGAGAGGAATCCATGGTCGACCGCTCCGCTGCCACCTCCATATGCGCGGATGCATCATTGCCGAAGCCGTCGTCCACCTTGAAATCCTCTTCCTGTGTAAGCAGGGATCCGAACCGCTCGATCATATTCTCTTTAACGTCCGGGATGTGCTGCGGCATGATGATTTTCGGCCCGGTGTACCCTGAAAGATGCAGATACCGCAGTGATCTGTAGCGCACTCCGTCTTTTTCGGCGGTGTACTCGACCCGCTTCTTTGACAATGCACCGACGGTCTCGATGGATACAAATGTCAGCTCCTTCAGTTCCTGCCTCGAAAAGCCGGGCAGCGACACCCCCTGAAGAAGATCGAGGTCACCGTTCCCGTCGTAGGTCAGTTCTTCCGGTTCAAACTCAAAACCATCGACTGCCTCTACCGCTGCTCCTTCGGTACCCGCTGCTGTATATTCCGGTGTCTCGTCGCCCCGCTGCATAATAACCGCAACGGCAGCGATGCAGATGACCGATATGAGTATTTTCAGCCACAGGGGGATATTCATGAATATAGTCCTCATTCGTTAATATTGGAAACCCACGACCGATTGGTCGTGGGTAGTTGACGTATTTTGTCGCTTGAAAGTTTATTTCACCTTATTATAAAACGTGTTCAGTATCATCTCATACAACTTCACATCATCCGCATGGAACTCAACAAGACCGCTCGCACCATCGTTGGAACTGCCGGCGACAGAGTGAATAGCATCACCATTCACACCATACTCCAACACCTTTGACGTCAGGTAAGTCACCCGGGACGGAGTGATGTCGGTAGTCATATAGGGCTTCGCATTGTTATAAAGACCGAGCGGCAGCGTAAAGTCTGCACGTGTCGCCTCGATAGTCCGGTTCATGAACGCATAGAAGTACTGCTTCTGTCTGGCCATACGGAGTTCATTTGTCTCGGTGACCATTTTATTTCTCCAGCGGATATAGCGGAGAGCCTGGCTTCCGGTCAGGGTCACCTTGGCATCCTTGACCAGTGCCGGGTCAGCGGATGACATATCCTCAAGTACCTTGACAGTCACACCGCCGACGGAATCATTCAGCATTGGGACCGCGTCGTAAGAGATCCGCGCGTAGGCATCGATGGGGATTCCATAGAGTAGGTTCGATACGGTGGAGGCCATCATTTTACAGCCTTCCTCGTTGTCCTTGCCGTAGGAGTAGGCGAGGCAGATCTGCATTTGCTTATCACCCGCGTAATCGCCGTCCGGTGTGTACTGGGCGACGTTGGTCATCGTGTCACGGTTGACATTGATGAAAGATATCTTTTTATTCTTGTTATCAATCACGCCCAGAAGGATCGTGTCCGCCTGGCCGTTGATACCGATGACGGATTCCCGCGCTTCCTGCTGCTCGACTGTCCGGTCACTTCCCAGGAAGAGGATCGTGGAAATGTTGTCATTCCAGCGATATTTTTCCCCTTTGTAGGTGATTGTCTTTCCGTCGTCCTCGATTGCTTCGACGTCATCCGGTGTGTTCTCTTTTTCCATGGTCAGCTTGACGTCTGCCGCATTATGCGACATGGCTTTCTGGCCGCGGTAGCGAAGATAAACAAGTCCTCCGATGGAGGCGATGATGAGCACGATAAAGACGATCAGAATCTTGGCAAGAACACCCAGGATTGTCTTGCGCTTCTGCTGTTTTTTCCTGCGCCGGCGGCTTCCGCTGGATTCAATGGTGGAAGCATCGTGTGTCTTTGGCGGATTGATGGCGCTTGCGGCTACAATTGTAGATGCCAGCGGTCCGGGTGTGCGTCCCATCTCCTGGCTTTTATTTTCTTGCTGCCCGGCGCCCCGGCTGCTGTCCGTATAGTATACGTCCTCCGGCCTTCCCTCGCGATCTGCATAGTACACGTCTTCCGGTCTTCCCCCGCGGTCCGCATAATACACATCTTCCGGCCGCTGCCCGCGGTCCGCATAATACACATCTTCCGGTCGTCCTCCGCGGTCAGCATAGTATACATCTTCCGGCTGTCCTCCGCGGTCTGCGTAGCGTATATCCTCCAGACGGACTGCCTGGTCGTCATAAGGAAGATTCTTCATCTCTTCCAACGATAGTGGGAGGTCTACCGTCTCCACTTCTGTTCCAATCCCGATCCTGCCGGTCTCAATCGGCAGCGCTTCATATGTGCTGACATAGTTCTGATCTGTCTGCGCGCTCTCGGAATGGTGATGATGGTGATGGTGGTGGCGCGATCTGTGATGTGACGCAAGACGGCCGGGCTTGCTACCGGAAGACGAGCTGCTTCGACTGCTGTGGTGACTGCTGCTCCGGCTGCTGTGATGGTGGCTGCTATGTCCGCTCTCGTAACCGTCATCATAGCCGTCGCTGTAACGACTGCTGTGATGATGGCTGTGACTGCTGCGGCTGCTGCGCAATCCGGCCTCATATCCGGCGCTGTAACCGTCGCTGTAGTCACCCCGGCTGCTGTGATGACTGCTGCTGCGATATCCGGCCTCATACCCGGCGCTGTAACCGTCATTGTAACCACCCTGACTTCGGCCATAGCTCGCGTCTGATTCGCTGTAGCCTCCTGCGCTTCGACCATAACCCGCATCTGATCCGCTATAGTCTCCTGCACTTCGACCATAACCCGCATCTGATCCGCTATAGTCTCCTGCGCTTCGACCATAACCTGCATCTGAGCTGCTGTAACTGCCCGAACTTCTGCTATAACCTGCGTCCGAGCCGCTGCCCGAACTCGAATGATGGCGATGCGACCTGTGGTGCGACGCAAGGCTGCGTCTCTTCTCCGGCTCCGCCCCATAGCCATCGGCGGGCATGAAGCTCTCCTCATTTATCTCATTGGCAGGTGCAAAATTGTCCCTGCCTTCTGATGGTTGATCTGTCATTCTGACTTATCCCTCCGTTGTTGCCTCCGGCACCGCATTTTCCGCTGCCTGGCTTTCCAGAATGCCCTCTTCTATCTTTCGCTGCGCTTCCTCAAGTTCCGACTCGCTGCCTTCCCACATCAGTTTGGCATGCACAAGGAATCTCTCCTCGGGCGAGCCGCCGACACAGGTCGACAGAGTCAGGATCCGGTCATTTGTCGTCACTTCAAAGTCGCTTCGGATATTGTTCCGCATGCTCCTGTTGTTGTAAATGTCATCAAGGAACTGCTGGAATGATTTCTGATCACTGAAGTCGTATGCGGTGAGCACGTTGTCGTCAGTGAAGAATCTTGCTGCAAATGTCTCATACACCAATATCTTATCCTGCGTATACACATATATGTAGGGATGCGTGTTAAAGAAATCGGCGTCCTCAAAATAGTGCAGCGTGCTGAACATGGATCCGCTCTTCATGTTGTGGCCGTAGATGACGGTGTTGGGGTCGGAGAAGTCCATTTTATTTGCAAGCATCGTGTAGGGACATCCTGCAAATCTCGGCTCGCCGTACATATCATGATTCAGATAGAAGTAGTCATCTTCGGGATGCTGCGCGACCGGGTAGTCGATGTTCGTGTCATTGACAAGCAGCCACGCATAGAGATCCGGGTTGATGTCGAGGAGCAGGTCAAAGTCGACTCTGCTGCCGAGGCCCGAGAAGATGTCCGCCGGCAGCGGCGCTTCCTCGCCCTCGCGCTCTCCGGTGAATTCTACGGATTCTATATCCGCGACCGTCAGCCCGGATTCTCCCACGTCCTCCTCTTCGCTCTCGTCGGCGGGAGTGGATTCATCCCTCGGGTGAGTGACGAGGTCTACCGTCTCCTCATAGACCTGCTGAGCACCCATGTCGGAGAAGATGTGCCAGGCGATGAAGCCGAGGCACCCGGCGACGCCGAGCAGGGCGACAATGAGCATAACGCTCCAGAATTTCTTTTTCATACAGTCTCCTTCATCTCAATCACAACGCCGTTCGGCAGAATGAACCAGGTGGGCTTATAGGGGACTGTTATGCATCCGCGGGCTTTAGCCGCCTCGATCACAGCGTCGACGTCATCGGACACGAAGCAGATGTGGTCCATCGGACCTGCCGAGCCGGTATCGACCTGGCACTCACACAGCTGGATTCCCCCGTCCAGCCAGAATTTCCTGTAGGGCATGTCCCCCTGGCGTTTTTCTTCCTTCATGTTAAATACTTCTTCAAAGAAGTTCAGATACCATTCAAAGTCGCGCACGTTGAGCGCCACGTGGTCAAGCATAGCTGTCATGATTATACTCCCTTTCAAAGTCAGTCGTAGGCTTATTGTACCACATGTATCAGTAAACGCAAATCTTGATTTTGCTGCTTCCGCCAATCACCCGATGAAACCGACCAAGATCAAAGGCAGCAAACACGCCTCAGAAGCAGGATTTTGCTGCCTCCGCGGAAGACCCGAAGAAACTCGCCGAGACCAAAGGCAGCAATATTGTCTCACAAGCAGGATTTTGCTGCCTCCGCCAAAGACCCGATGAAATCCGCCAGAACCAAAAGCAGCAAACACGCCGCAGAAGTAGGATTTTGCTGCCTCTGCCGAAGACCCGATGAAACTCACCAAGACCAAAGGCAGCAAACACGCCGCAGAAG
>JAFRCB010000241.1 GCA_017404585.1 Lachnospiraceae bacterium | reverse complement strand
CCTGGCGGAGCCGCTCTTTGGAAGGTTCGCTCACATATACATACGAACGACGGTGGAGAACTGGATGCCTTGGGCGGTCAGGAAGAACATCAATCCATATGTCATGGAGTTCCTGGCTAACAACGACCTCTATCTCAGGACCTCATTCACGGGAACAGAGGGCTATGCCGATCCGCGCCGCTGGGAGATGGTGTCGCGCGTACTCGACAGTTCCGGCAATGATTTCTCGCTTCTCGAGCCGATCGTTGGCCATGAGACCGCGGAGGCCTTCATAAGGTTCTTCCGCGCGCAGGAGGAAATGGTCGACATAGTGAAATATACCGATGCGGAGCTGGCGCGCATGTCTGTTGCCAGAAAGTACCAGATAGCGCAGCAGTGCCTGTACGCAGCTTCCGCTAAACCGGAAGAAGCCGCAGAACTTGTAAAGAGGCTTGGAGCCGAGTTTGAGGCCTGGTTCAGATATGTCCTCGAAAGAAAAGGCAGACACTGAAAAAAATGAAAATACTTTGTATAGGCGATTCGAATACGTACGGCTACGATCCCCGGTCCTACATCGGATCAAGGTACCCGGAAGGGATCCCGTGGACTGACCGCCTGGAGGGCTGCGAAGTCATCAACTGCGGAACCAATGGCATGACAGTACCGCGCGGGCAGTCGAGGTATGCGGGCCTGATCAGGCTGAACGACCCGGATCTGGTCACGGTCATGCTTGGCACGAACGATCTGTGCAGCGGCCTTGGCGCCGGACAGATCGCAGGCAGTATGGAGAGCTTTCTTGATACGATCATCGATGCGGGAAAGCCGGTCCTGCTGATCTCCCCGCCGCTTCTGCAATTCGGCGAGTGGGTAATGGATGATGAGATCATTGAAGAATCACAGGACCTCGGAGAGGCCTACAGGGAAGTCGCGGAGAGAAAAGGCTGCCTGTTTGCTGACGCGGCGGAATGGGATATCGGGATGACCTTTGACGGGGTGCATTTCTCTCCGGAAGGTCACGCGGCATTCGCGCAAAAGATGAATGAAATACTTGAACAGGTTTGAAGAGGAGGGAGCAATGGTAGAACTGGGAGAGAAGCGCAAGGTATGCGCTAACTGCGGCAACTCTTACAGAGAGGGCGACAAATACTGCCGCTACTGCGGAGCCCCTATGGGCACACCAAAATTTATCGTTGAAGAAATCGCGTGCATCTACGGACCGCCTCCGGTCTCAAGGACACACAAGTGCGGAAAATGTGGGTACACGTGGAAGACCACACTGATGATCGATGACGAGAAATACTGCCCTGAATGCGGCAGCGCGGCACCAGTCGTAGAATCAGCCGAATAATGTCCATAGAAGATCTTAAACGCTCACAGCTTGAAACAGTTGCAAGGCACAGAGAGGACTTAAAACAGTCTCCGCATTTGCGGTGGCTGTTTTTTGAGATAACCGACCGCTGCAATCTGAGATGCAGACATTGCGGCAGCAGCTGCACAGCGGAAGGGCAGGCGCTGACGATCGATGATGTCGAAAGGACGCTTAAGACTGTTCAGCAGAGCCTGTACAAACCTACTATCTGTCTGACCGGCGGAGAACCAATGATGCATCCGGACTTTTTCGGGATCGCATGTCGCGTTAAGGAGATGGGCTTCAACTGGGGCATGACGACCAATGCCACCCTTATAGATGACATTGCCGCAGAAAAGCTCAGGAAGGCAGGAATGTCCACCGTATCCGTCAGCCTGGATGGAATGGAGAAGTCGCATGATTCCCTTAGACAGAAGGAAGGCGCGTGGTGTCTTGCCTTGCGCGGTATCGAGTCGCTGCAGAAGGCCGGCTTTGAACCACAGGTGACGACCGTATTGCATCAGGGCAACTTCGATGAACTTGAACCAATGTATAAACTGCTTCGCGGCATGGGTATCACCAGCTGGCGCCCTATCAACGTCGAGCCTATAGGCCGCGCCTGCGAGTCATCGGATCTCTTACTGACAGCTGATCAGTTCAGACAACTGCTGTCATACATCAGCGAAAAGAGATTTGATCCGGACAATCTGATGGAAGTGACCTTCGGCTGTTCGCATTATCTTGGCGTAGAACACGAGCGCATGGTGCGTGACCACTACTTCCTCTGCGGAGCCGGGATACTCACTGCGAGCGTGAGAAGCAACGGTGATATCTGCGCCTGCCTGGACATAGAAAACAGACCGGAGCTGGTGCAGGGAAACATCCATAAAGATAATTTCATGGAAGTCTGGCTTAACCGATTCGAAGTGTTCAGGGGAGACCGTACAGCAAGCTGCTCAAAATGCACTGAATGCCAGGAACGATTCATCTGCGGAGGCGACTCGACGCACACATGGGACTTTGGCAATAACGAGCCCCTGCTGTGCTATATGGACTATTCTTAAGAACTATGAGAAATCCTGATGACCCGGCCCGAATCCGGGCCGTTTTTTTATGCTTTTTAAGAAATTTGTATCCCCTGCGGGGGCTTGTGAGCCATGGAAACTGACAATATAATGTCAGTATCAAAAGAAAAAAGGGAGGTGCATTTTATGCATATGGCAGATGCTTTACTGGCTCCTGCAGTAGCTGCGACCATGTATGTCGCGTCAGCGTCAGCAGCCGGCGTTTCCATCCATCAGCTTAAAAAAGATGATGAGCCACAGAAGCTGCCTGTAATGGCAGTAACGTCTGCTCTGGTATTTGCCGGACAGATGATCAACTACACTATCCCGGGAACAGGTTCATCGGGACATATGTGCGGAGGTATGATGTTATCGGCCTTGCTTGGGCCGTACGCCGGGTTCTTATCCATGATCGTGATCCTGGCTATACAATGTCTTTTCTTTGCCGACGGGGGGCTAATGGCCCTGGGGGCCAATTGCTGGAACATGGCTTTCTACGGGTGCTTCGTCGGCTACTTCCTGATCTGGCGTCCGATAATGAACGGCAAGTGGTTCGGCGAGGGCAAGAGCGCCGAGCGCGGACGCATAATCGCGGCGTCGATAATAGGCTGCATAATAACCTTGCAATTGGGAGCTTTTTCGGTGGTGCTTGAGACCAGCTTGTCAGGCATAACGGAATTGCCGTTTGGCGCGTTCTGTGCCCTGATGCAGCCGATCCACCTGGCTATTGGACTGGTTGAGGGTCTGATCACTGCCGCAGTACTGGTATTCGTCTATAATTCACGTCCGGAGCTTCTGCAGGGCGTAGATCTGACCGGCGAAGGAGAACCGAAGCGTTCTCTCAAGTCTGTCGTTACCATCCTTGCCATCGTGGCGCTCGTAGTCGGCGGCGGTCTCAGCCTGCTGGCCAGCTCGAACCCTGACGGTCTGGAATGGGCGCTCTTCGGAAATGAGGACGGCGGATATTCCACAAATATGTGCCTCGATGAAGAGAACTTCGGAGTATCCAGCGGAGCTGCGAATACAGCGGAATCGATACAGGAGAAGACTTCATTCCTGCCTGATTACGCGTTCCCTGG
>JAFRCB010000240.1 GCA_017404585.1 Lachnospiraceae bacterium | reverse complement strand
TCAGAGTTCCGGCTGTGAAAGCGTGGAATTCCAGTATCTCCTCGCCGCCGGTCATAAATGCCGCGAGGTTCTTCATAACTGCCGGGACACCGAGAAGAACCATATAAACGGAACCGCCGCATACCGCGATTTTTGACGCGGTGTTCATGCTGTAATCATCCGCGTCGTAGAAAGCCTGCCTGACGGGGTCCTCATTCTTTTCAACGAACACACAGATAAAAAGCTTGAGCATGTATGCGCAGGTAAGTCCTCCCGATATGAGAAATATCCACTCTGCGCACCGAAGAAGGCCGACAGCGCTTTCAAATGCCGGAAGCTCCTCCTCTATCATCTCGTAGAGTACAACGATTCCCTCGTGCAGCATTGTCTTGGAGATGTAGCCGTTGAAGAGCGGTACGCCGCCTATGCCCACAGCTCCGAGAAGGAAAGCAATCTTGAGGGGCAGCCTGTTCCTGCCGTAGCCCCTGATCGCATTGAGATCCAGCGCATGGATATTCATGACAACTGTTCCGGCACACATAAAGAGGACCAGCTTGAGCAGCGAGTGGTTCACCATATGCAGCATCGTCCCGGAATAAGCGAGAACATAGGCTTCCCCTCCTTCCGCAAACAGTGAACGCGCAAGTACACTGCTGCCGATGCCGACCAGTATAAATCCGATCTGGGACATGGATGAGCAGGCGAGCGTGCGCTTCAGGTTGACGGAAAAGAGCGCCAGAAGGGCTCCGAGGAACATTGTGACCACACCAAGGGTAAGAATAATACTGCCGAACGTGAGGTTCGTGACCATAGCCTTTGTCGCCGTCATCAAGATTCCGAAAACACCCACCTTGGTCAGGATGCCCGAGAGAAGGGCCGAAGCCGGTGACGGCGCTACCGGGTGGGCCTTGGGCAGCCAGACATGGACCGGGAACATACCCGCCTTGGCTCCGAAGCCCAGCAGGATACATATGCCGGCAGCCAGGATCCTTCGCCGGCAGGCCGCTGCACTGAGTATGACGGCTGTCCCGCCTCCCGCTGCGCTATCACGCACTCCCTCCGTCGCTGCAAGTTCGATTGCGCTCTTCATATCCGCAAAGTACAAAGTTCCTACAGTCGCCTGCATGAGAAGGAGGCCCATAAAAAGAATGAGACCGCCGATGATCGCGATAAAGAGATATGTATAAGCGGCACGAATCGCTCCCTTTGTCTCTTCGTGGATGACCCATGTGAACGATGTGAGAGACAGGATCTCAAAGAACACGAACGTCGTCATGAGATCGGCCGAGAGCATGACGCCCTGCGTCGCTCCGAGGGTAAGGACAACAAACAGCCAGTAACGGGCAAGTCCCTCCCGCTCGTGCCTGAAGTATTCCTTTGCGAACAGCGTAGTCCCTGCCCACATCACGGATGTGATAATACTGTAAATTGATCGGAATCCGTCCACGTCAAAATGCAGGCCTCCCCAGAAAATGCCCGGAATATCGAGGCCGGCTCCGCCTGTGATGATCACCCGATGGGCCAGCAGCAGGGACAGTGTAAGCTCGAAGAACGTGAACCCTATTGCACAGTTATCGCGCAGATCCTCATTTCGGATTCCCAGTATATAAAAGAATGGCGATATGATAATCGGAAGAAATACCAGAGCCGCAATTGCCATGGCAGCCCCCTTTCATAAAATCAGATGATTCCTGCAGAAATACGACCTATAAAATCCATGATCGGTCCGGACCAGACACCGAACAGGATGTTGAGGAAGGCAAAGAAACCAATCGGCACGAGCATGGGCAATCCGGCTTCCTTCAGCCCGGGAGGATAAGCATCTGTCCCCCTCACAGGGAAGAAGGCTCTGATGCTGATACTCAGCGTGTACATTGCGCAGAAAAATGCCGCAATGATAAGACACACGTCTCCGATCACACCGATCATTGTTCCGGAGGCGGCTCCTGCAAGCAGAAGACGCCACTTACTGATAAACCCGCAGAACAGAGGTATACCTGTCAGGGAAAGAGCTCCAAGGGTGTAGAACGTGAATGTCAGCGGCATTCGCCGTCCTACGCCGTTCACTTCATAGATATACTCATTTCCTGTCACATGCATGAACGCGCCGGCACAGAGGAACAGCGACATCTTGATGACTCCGTGGAACAGCATGTGGGCCATACCCGCGAGGAGTCCGTCCGGAGTCATCAGCATTACACCGAAGAGCATGTAGGACAGGTTGCTCACCGTTGAGTAAGCCAGCCTTCTTTTAAAATGGCGCTCCTTCAGTGCCATGCCAGCAGCAAAGACAAGCGTAAAGGCCGAAATCAGCACACAGAATTCCTGTACTCCTGAACCGAGCAGGAATTCCGGGCCGAAGTCATACCAGGTAAGACGCATGACGGCATACACACCGGAGTTGACGACAGCCACCGCATGCAGAAGAGCCGTGACGGGCGTCGGAGCAACGCCGGCAAGGGGAAGCCAGCTGTGCAGCGGAAAAATGGCTGCTTTTGTCCCGAATCCGAAAAAGCCGAAGAGAAAAACGACCCTCATAAGTGTATCCGAAAACATGTCTCCGAGATTTCCCCCGTATACGAATTCCCCTCCGCCGTCGAGCGTCGCCATGACCACGGCGAAAAAACCCAGCGACGCGCCGCCGATACAGTAGGCGGCATAACGCCTTGCGGCGAACATGCTCTCGTGGTCTTCGTAGAATCCGACAAGCGGGATCGTGACAAGAGTCAGCATCTCAAAGAACACATACATCGTGACCAGATTATGGGCACAGGCCACGCCGAGCGTGATTCCGTATGTCATCACGTAAAAAGCGAAGAACATACTCTTGCGCGCGGCATGTTCCATATATTCGAAGGCATAGAGAAGAACGAACGGCCACATAACTGAAATCATGCCTGCAAAGAGCATTGCCGGACCGTCAATCTTGAAGGACATTGAAAATCCTTCGATAAAGCTGTATACAACGACCGGTTCCCTCGAGCAGAAGGCAAGAGCGAGCCACACTGAAATGCTGGTCAGGACCGTGATGATCTCAGCGTAGATATTTCTTATGCGGTCACTTGGGAAACGGATCGGGATAATCGTCGCTCCTCCGAAGACAGCGAGGCCAATTGGCACAAGAATAAATAAAGGTGAAAGCATCGTTTAACCTCAGATGATCATAGTGACAAGATTTGTTCCGAATACGCCGACCAGGAGAGCTGTGAGACAGAGGACGATCATCGGCACCCACATAAGAGGCGTCGGCTCCCTGCTGCCGGCTGCAGGCTCTTCCGCCTTTTTCTTTGTATGCTCACCGTGTCCTTCCTCCTCATGGCCCGGGAAGAACGCGTCCACCACTACCGGAAGCAGATAGCCCGCTGTAAGCAGGGCAGATATAAGCAAAATGACCGGCGGCAATACTGCATAGACGCCCAGCCCGTCACCGATAGCGGCCAGCGCTATATGCCATTTGCTTGTAAAGCCTCCCATCGGCGGAATGCCGACGAGGGACAGGGAAGCGATGAGGAAGCA
Organism: Lachnospiraceae bacterium; assembly: GCA_017404585.1. GTDB lineage: Bacteria > Bacillota > Clostridia > Lachnospirales > Lachnospiraceae > Chordicoccus. The sequence goes on along the minus strand of JAFRCB010000240.1, from coordinate 714 downwards.
CCACATGGTGATCGGCATGAGACGCCCGATTCCGCGCAGTTCACTGACCCGCCTCTTGCCGAGCTTGTAGATAAAGACACCTGCACAGAGGAAGAGACATCCCTTCGATGCTGCGTGGGCTGCGACGTGAAGAAGTCCACCCCGAAGCCCTTCGAGACTGAGAAGCGACAGGCCGAGATTGATGTAGGATATCTGGCTGATCGTAGAGTAAGCCAGCCTCTTTTTCGTGACCTTCTCCCTGAAAGCCATCATGGATCCCATAAAGATCGTGAGCATACAGAGAGTCATCCACGCATACTGGACCCACGTACCCCGGATGAAGTCCGGGCCAATAGAGAAATAGACAAGTCTTATGATTGCTATGACACCTGCCTTGGCGATAAGACCGGAAAGAAGCGCTGATGCCGGAGCCGGAGCAATCGGGTGGGCTGCCGGCAGCCAGCCATGCATCGGATACATACCGGCTTTTGTGCCGAAACCGATAATTCCGAGGAAAATAATGAAAAGAAGAACCTTTTCATTTGCAGAAGCTCTTGCCGCATCGAGCACGCCTCCGAATACAAAGTGCGCTTCTGTGCTGTAATAGGAGACAAAGAACACAGCCAGAAGTCCCAGCAGCGCGCCTCCGATTGAGTAAAAGAGATATTTAAGAGCCGCGTTCACCGCATCCTTTGTCATCTCGTGGAGAACCATAGGCATTGATGTGAGTGTCGC
>JAFRCB010000239.1 GCA_017404585.1 Lachnospiraceae bacterium | reverse complement strand
TATACTGAGAGATGGGCGTATGAACTGGCTAAACTCTACAAAAAGAACGGTCAGAAGCAGCGCTGCATTGAAGAGTGCGATGACATGATCCTCTGGTTCGCCGAAGGGCGCTACGTCACCCGCGCCATGGAACTGAAAATGCAGCTCACACCCCTCTCCGAATCTCAGAAGGCCAAATATGAGAGCCGGCTTGCCGCGGCAAAAGAAGCTGCCGAGCGTGAAGCACTGCTCCGCGAGGAGACTAAGACAGCTCTTGATGCTGCCGAGGATAACGAGGATAACGAGGATATAGTTTCCGGAGGTGAGGAGCCCGGCAGTGAGCCGGGGACAGAGACGGACGAAGAGTCCGGAAGTGTCACCACCGCTGAGATGATCGAGAAAATGAACGCTGCCGCGGACGCATCTCTTCAGGGAGCAAGGGCTAATCGTATGCCGAATATTCGCCCTGCAGCAAGACAGAGTATTTCAGGCAGATACACAGGCGGCAATGACATGCAGGATCAGCTTGCAAGCAGTATCCGTGCAGTATTTTCAGGAATTAGATCCCAGTCGGATGGGGAGGCCTGGGAGAACGGCAGGAAGGATTCGTCAGTCGATAATGCCCGCGCCGCGAAAGCAGCGGTGCCTGCCGATGAGGAAGACCTTGATCTTGCAGCATTATTTGCCGAGACGGAAAATTCGATGGCACAGACTGTTCAGGCGGCAACTTCGGACGATGAGACAGGCGGAGCAGATGAAGCTCCGAAGGCGGAGTCTGCGGCTCAGACAACGGCAGAGCGTTCCGATACAGAGAAGGACCGCATGGGTGAGCCGGAGATAGATAACGTTGACGGAAATGCTGTGGACACAGCGCCGGAGACGGACGATGCGTTTGAAGATGAGGCAGCAGACGATACGAATGTCTTCTATATAGAAAAGAACGGTGTTATTGAAATCGTCACAGCTGAAGATGCTCCGAAAGAAGGGGCGGACACTAAAGCAGTGAGCGAGGCTCGGAAGACTGATAGCGGAAGCGAAGGCCTGGCTGTGCCGGATGATAAACCGGACGGCGAAAAGCTCATCGGCATGGAGACAGATGAATCCCTCGGTCTGACAAGGGAGTTCAATTTCGGCAGGGAAATCGGAAACCTGGCCGGAGGCAAGGCGAAAGCCGTAAAACCTGCGCGGACGCAAAGATCAGAATACAAAGTTGAGACCCGCATTCCCGATCCGGAGGAGGCTGCGGCTAAGATCGTATCCGAGGCAGCAAAAACACAGGAAGTGCCGGAGAACGACAATGTATTGGCCTATGAAAATGTAGCAGAGCTCTCCGAGAGACTGTTTTCCGGTATGACGGAGATATCTGCGGGCGGTTTTGTAAACGTTGCCGGGAAAACGAATGAGGCACCGGCGAAAATTTCCGGACAGCCGGCTGATTCGGCTGCCCCGACAAAGGGAACTGCATATGCAGCAGAGACAGCCCAGGCAGTGCCCGTGAACAAAAACAGTATTATCGATCACCTGCTCGATGAGCCAGATATGATCGACCGCATGGATATAGTTCCAAGAACTCTGGATGAGACTGAGAGAAAACTGTTCACATATTTCTCCTCTATTCCGGGAATCGGTGAGCAGGTATCTCTTGCGATCGCAGACATCCATAATAATTCCGGTGACAGAACGTCTAAATCAGGCAACGTCCTCATTGTCGGGCGAAGAGGATCCGGAAAAACGAAACTGGCAGATAGTCTGGTCCTCGCAGTTTGCAAGGATCTCAATATCACGGCTGTTAAGTCGGCCAAAATCATTGCGAGTGACTTTAACCAGAAAGATGCTGCAGCTATCGTCAAGAAGATGGCGGGAGGGTTCCTCATCATTGAGGGAGCCGGTGAACTTGCGGCGGACACGGTCGATAAGCTGAACCGGGCGATGGAGTTCCGCACGGACGACATGGTCGTGATCCTGGAGGACGAGAAGCAGGATATGAAAGCGCTGCTTGACAGGTATCCGGAATTTGCAGCAAAATTCACATCGAGGATCACGATCCCGGTGTTCACCAATGACGAGCTGGTCACATTCGGAAAGACCTATGCGCAGGAAAACGGATATTCATTCGATGAGATGGCGACTCTCGCCCTCTACACGATGATCGGCGAGAACCAGAAGGACTCGGAACCGGTCACGGTCGGCATGGTCCGCGATATGATTGACAAGGCTATAGCAAGGTCAAAGAGTAAGAAGTTCCCGCTGTTCGGTAAGAATCAGGTCGGGGCTGACGGGAGAATTATTCTCCGTGAAAAAGATTTCGCATTTTAAAGAGCCGTAAGGCTCTGAATCAGGAGAGGCGCCGTCTCTTTTATCTCAGAAAGAGAATTACCGCATCTGCCTCGAGGGCAGTGTGCTTGGATGTTCAGTAACAGGAAGGAGTTAACAGATGGCGGAGCCGTATTTGGGCAACCCGGGAAGGTGCAGCGCTGTACTTAAAAAATATGGATTTTCTTTCCGCAAGAAGTATGGGCAGAATTTCCTGATCGATACAAATGTTCTCGAGTCGATCGTGGACACGGCAGGTATCACGAAGGACGATTTCGTTCTCGAAATAGGACCGGGAATCGGAACTCTGACCCAGTATCTCGCGACTTATGCCGGTCGAATCATCGCCGTTGAGATCGACCAGAAGCTTATACCGATCCTCGAGGATACCCTCTCGGGCTGGGATAACGTGGAGATCCTGCCGGCGGATATCCTGAAGACGGACATCAGGAAAATCACCGATGAAAAGAACGGGGGAAAGCCGATCAAGATCTGCGCCAATCTTCCCTATTATATAACGACACCGATCCTCATGGCGCTGCTCGAGAGCGGTGCGCCGATCAGTGACCTCACTGTCATGGTGCAGAAGGAGGTCGCGGAGCGCATGGTGACGGGTCCGGGCTCAAAGGAGTATGGGGCACTTTCTCTTGCGGTCCAGTATTACACAAAGCCGGAGATATCCTTCATCGTGCCGCCGTCCTCGTTCATGCCGAGACCGCACGTTGAAAGCGCGGTCGTTCATATGGAGCTTTATGAAGAGCCGCCGGTCCGGGTGCTTGACGAAAAGATGCTTTTTTCAGTGATCAGGGCATCGTTCAACGAGCGCAGAAAGACGCTGCTGAACGGACTTTCCCACTATCAGGAGTTTGATTTTACGAAGGAGGAGCTGGCAGGCGCTATTGAACGGTGCGGGATTTCGCCGACGGTGAGGGGTGAGAAGCTTGGCCTTTCGGAATTTGCAGCACTTGCAAATGAGCTGGTGAAAGTAGCTAGTGAAAGCAACTAGTGAAAACTAGTGCAACTAGTGAAAACTAGTGAAAACTAGTGAAAACTCTGTGTGTTAATTGACAAGACAACCTGACGAGAATATAATACAAATAATGGTATGCTTTTTATAAAGGGACATTGCCGGAGTTGTTAAAAGGTAATTGGACATCGGCCGGTAGTAGTTTATTTTACAAGGAGGGGTATAAGTATGAGATCAAAACAGTATGCTAAAAAACTTCTTTCTCTCATTATCGCCTCTGTCATGATCGTGACAATGTTACCCGTATCGGCTCTTGCCGCCGGTGTGGATGACGTCATGATCGAAGATCAGGCAGAGACGATTGTGGAGGAAGCAACAGGTGACGAGGTCGTTGAAGAGGCGGCCGAGGTGCCAGACGCAGATGAAACATATGATGCGGCGGTAACGGAAAACATTGCCGATGTTATCGAAGAGGATGATGTCGACGATGCTGATGCTGCAGAGGATGAACTGTCTGACGCAGTTGACGGATTCAAAAAGGGATTTGACAACACATTGGTAGGAGCCGTAGGAGATGCGCCGAATCCCAAAAAGAGGCTGCACGATAACGGGGACGGTACACACACACTTTCTTTAAGTGTGACTGGATCGTCTTCCACCAGCACATCCACTCAGGTCGATAAGGCCAATGTTATCCTTGTCCTGGACGTTTCAAGCTCTATGAATTATGCCACTACAGGTAATAACTACTACCTTGTTTCTTCCGGGTTTGTACCACCGGCCAGCAGCGTGCAGTCAGTCTCTCCGCACTATTATGCATATTACAATGGGAATTATGTTCAAGCGAGATATTATAATGGCCGATGGCAGCGCCAGACTAATGGCAACAGTTATACCGATTATAACGGCAACATCTATTCGCCTGATCGATTCTGGGCAATGAAACATGCACTGACGGATTCAAATGGCGTCATTGACGAACTTCTCGCCCAGAATGTCTCCAGTGATGCCAATAAACAAGATGTCATTGAGGTTTCAATAATATCTTTCGGCGCGCACGTTAATAGCAACGCCTTTTCGTATAACGCCAATACATTAAAAAACCAAATTAATAGTTTACAGACTGAAAGTGGAACCAACTGGGAAGGTGCCCTTATAGCGGCTAAGGCACAAGCCGACGCTATCAAGCAGAGTCAGCCGGATGAAAAGGTCTATGTAATATTCCTCACAGACGGACAGCCGACGCAGCATGGCGACGGTAATATGGACAAAAATCCTAACACTGCAGAAGAATGGGGCTATGCAAAAGATGATGCGCGTGCAATCGTTACGAATAATTATGTATTCTATGGACTTTTTACATGGGGTGATGCAGATGAAGCAACTTACTTGAAGAGCTTGGTTCAGTACGCATATACCGGCGAAGGATCTTATAACACAAATTTGGACTCTCAATATGCAGATTATTATGAACATGCTCAAAGCACAAGTGCTCTTATTAGTAAATTGCAGCAGATTGTCCACAACATCACAGAAAGCGTCGGTTACACGGATGTAGAGATTACAGACGGGGTCACAGAAATGACATCGTCCAGTGTAAGTGCATCAACGAGCGGAACGATCAGTGGCGTCAAGTACTATCGCGGCGGAGGTGAGAACAATAAGTACGGTGCAGTTGATGTTGATAACGGCATATATGGTACTGAATGGGTGGGTGATG
>JAFRCB010000026.1 GCA_017404585.1 Lachnospiraceae bacterium | reverse complement strand
TTTCCTGGGGCGCTCTGGCCGGCGCGTTCCTCGCTCCGTTCATGTATGGACTGTACTGGAAGGGCGTTACCAAGGCGGCTGTCTGGGCCTCTTTCGTATACGGCGTAGGTCTCACAGTTGCAAATATGTACACAGCCTGGATGAGTCCGATTCAGGCGGGCGCGATCGCCATGCTGGGCGGTCTGGTGCTCGTACCGATCGTGAGTCTGCTCACGCCGAAGATGGACAAGGCAATGGTCGACGGTATCTGCGCATGCTACGATGTGGAGGTCGACACAACAACGAAGAACAGGCTTCCGGACGAGGAAGATATGGACTGATTATATCACTGGCGCTGCCGCATGTAAGACATGCGGCAGCTTTTTTTATACCCTGCCATAAGTGGCGAATATATGCTATAATGAAAAATACTGAAAAGATGGAGGAGGGGAGGACTCGCAATGTTTGAGCTTGACAGAAAGCTGCTGCTAAAAAACAATGCCGCGGATCGGATACGCGGATCTCTCATCGGCGGCGCATGCGGTGACGCGCTTGGTTACGCCATAGAGTTCTCACCGGAAAGAGAGATATTTGCACACTATGGTACCGAGGGTATTGTGAGCTATGAGCTTGATCCGTATTCGGGTCTTGCATTGATTTCCGATGACACCCAGATGACTATGTTCACGGCTGATGGACTGGTGGCCGCCGTCCTCGACGAGTCACCGGATGATCCGAGGGCATATGCGGCTAAAGCGTATCAGGACTGGCTTCTGACGCAGATAAATTCATACACTGAGGTCTTGCGGATGGATCCGTCGGAGCTTAATGGCAATGTGACATGGCTCCTAAGGAAACCTCAGATGTATCACAGGAGAGCACCCGGCAACACTTGCCTCAGTGCCCTCATCAGTAATAAAGACAAAGCCGTGTCTGACTATATCGCATCTCCGAGAAATGAAAGCAAGGGATGCGGGGGTGTTATGAGAGTCGCTCCGATCGCCCTCATGCCCTATAACGAGTCGATCGAGAAGATCGATATGGAGGCGGCCCAGATCGCGGCAGTCACCCACGGGCATTCTCTCGGCTATATGCCGGCGGCTCTGCTCGTTCACATAATAAGAAGAATTGTTTATCCGGAGCAGACATTGACACTGAAGGAGATCGTCCTTGAAGGCTGTGATACGATTTATCGACTGTTCCGCACTGATGCGCACGTTGAGCGCATGGTCAGCATAATTCAGGACGCGGTGAGGCTTTCCCACAGCAGTGTCGTGACAGATCTTGAGGCGATTCACAGGCTCGGCGCCGGCTGGGTAGGCGAGGAAGCGCTTGCCATAGCTGTATTCTGCGCGCTTAAGTACGAGGACGATTTTGGCAGAGCCCTGATCGCAGCTGTTAATCACGGCGGTGACAGTGACTCGACCGGTGCGATCTGCGGGAATATTCTCGGTGCTGTCATTGGGCTTGACGGAATCGGTGAGGAGTGGAAAGAACACCTTGAGCTTTCAGACGAGATTACGGAACTTGCGGATGAGATTCTAAATATTTGATAATCGGAGTGGTACATGGCGGACACAACAGTAATTGGTTTTCATCTCCCGACGGAAGAGCACGGCTGCATGAGCAACTGGTACCCTGCGGAGTTTACATATGCCGGACTTCGCTTTGTAAGCGTGCAGCAGTATATGATGTATCACAAAGTCATGCTGGCAGGGAGATACGACCTCGCTAAAGAGATCATGAATTCAGATGACCCGGCAGTCCTGGAAAGCATTGCCGGAGACAGGGCATTTCCGGAGTTCATCAAAATTAAAAATAAGTGGCATTGGATCTGCAGGATCGTAGTCAGGCGGGCTGTATTTGCCAAATTCATGCAGCACCCGGATCTTAGAAGGGAACTCCTCTCGACCGGCAATTCGCTTCTGGCCGAATGCTCGCACATTGATAAAACGTGGGGTGTCGGGATCAGCCTGCATGACATGCGTTGGAAGAGTCCGGAGAACTGGAACGGTAAAAATGATCTCGGCAATATTCTCATGGAAGTCAGGGATGAGATACGGCAGCTGGAGATGGCTTTCGGGGAGGAGAATCTTCATTTTGAGGATGCGCTCCAGGCGGAGGCCAATGATGAGTGGAAAATGTCGGCGGCGGCACTGGCCAATCATCCGTCTTACGGCAGGAGTGTGATGGCGTATGTGGATACATTTGCAAATAACTTCACGCGCCAGAGCTTCATGGACGCCGGCACATCTCTGGCTGACTGGGAAAAGAAGATCAGAGCCAAGGAAGGGGCCGCTGTCCCTGTACTCGGATTCTTTGACCTGAAGCAGGATGTGTATGACATTTCCAGACGGCTTTATGCCAATGCCAGATACGACCGCATCCATGCATTCTGTTCAAAATACATGATTTTTCTTGAGATGTTCGTTCGGGATGAAGGTCTTCGGATCTGGGCAGCCGGGTTTCAGAAGAACCGTCCCGGCGAGGAGCATGCAGGCCTCATCAGGATCATTTATGATGAATTTTCGCCCGGTGCACGTAAGGCGGGCCTCATGCCGGCTGATTACTATGAGATAATTGACAAATCGACTCTCGACGTCAGAATGATTTCGAATCCCGATGAAGCCTGGATACAGGGACTTTCGAGAGAAGAGATACTTGCCTGTGTCGCCTGGCATTTCAGAGCGGACTATTTTGCAGAGGGGGCTCTGATCAGACATTCAATCGGCGACGGAGTTTTGCTGAAATTCTTCAAGGCTCTGCTGTGACATATGCGGCAGCAATTTCATCCAGAGGATAAAACATGAATACGAACATGCACGAAAAAATGCCGTTTTACTATCAGCGGACCGGCCCTTATGCGGACCTTCCGTATCACAGGCATACAATAAGGACAGACGGATGCGGCATAGTGGCATTTGCGATGGCCGCTTCCTATCTGCTTGATCGAAATGTGGAACCGCCTGAGCTTGTGCATTGGGCAGGCCGAAGATTTGCCGGCCTTCGCGGAAGAGGAACCCGGGGCGTATTCTTCGTAAAAGCCTCAGAAGCCTACGGACTTTCCTGCAGACCTACAAATGACCTGTCCGAAGCCCTGCACGCGCTGCGCTGCGGAAGTCCCGTCATCTATTATACGAAGAAGTCCGGCGGGATCTTTTCTGACATTCCGCATTATCTGGTGCTTTCGGGAATCACAGAGGAAGGCCGGGTCCTGATTCACAACCCGAACGGAATGAATGACGGTAAGGACTTCCCGGTCGAGACCATAGGAAAATTCACGGCGAGAAGCATCACGGGAAAATCATTCTACATCATTGAAAAAGGAAATGTTGGCCGATGAAAGTTCTGCTGATCATACCTGCTTATAATGAAGAGGCCTCTATTCTCTACACAATAGAGACGGTCCGGCATTTCAACCGGCAGAACAATCTGCAGCTGGAATATATAGTCATAAATGACGGATCAAAAGATCGGACAGAGAGGATTTTAAGAGATAACGAAATTCCTCACATAACGCATCCGCGCAATCGCGGAATAGGCAGAGCTGTTCAGAGCGGCTATCGGTATGCAGCCGCACATGGCTACGACATTGCGATACAGTATGATGGGGATGGACAGCATGATGCAAGGTTCATCATGGATCTGATCGAGCCGATCGTGAACGGTGAAGCCGATCTTGTCATCGGTTCGCGCTATATTAAGGGAGGCAAGTATTATACGAACGGAGGCCTGCGCCGTGCAGGCGGCCGGTTCATATCGCTCCTTCTCTATCTGTTCTGTTACCGGGCAATTCAGGACCCGACGAGCGGTTTTCGGGCTGCGAGTGCCGATGTGGTCAGGCATTTTGCCAAGCATTATCGCAACCCTTATCCGGAGCCGGCATCTCTTGCGGATCTGATCTGGGAAGGTTTCAGGATAAAAGAGGTCCCGGTCGCCATGAGAAAGAGATACGGCGGCAGATCGTCCATCAGGAACTGGCGAACTCTTTACTATATGTATTACACGACGGTCTCTATCTACGAGGAGTCTCACCGGAAGGAGGGGGCTCCGAAGACGAGAGATATAGCGGAAACGGTTAAGAGCGGAGATATACAGGAAATCGCGGATTTAACAGAGAACCCGGAGATACCGGGGCCGGCGAATGTGTCTGAAATTCCGGGCGCAGCGGATCTGCCGACTGATAAAAAGGACATGCAATATGGGCAATACGAAAATAGCTTTCTTTGACATAGACGGAACTCTCTGGAATTTTCACAATGAGATCCCTGAGAGCACCGGCCGGGCGATCAAAGCCCTCCGCGAGAACGGTCACCTGGCATTTCTCAATACCGGCCGGTCGAGAGGATTTGTCACATCCGAGCCGCTTTTTAATCTCGGGTTCGACGGCGTTGTGTCCGGCTGTGGAACCATGATCGAGTGCGCCGGGGTGGAAAAGCGTGAAGACGGGACCTATGGTATAAAAGAGGAGCGAGGGGTCACAGGTGTCAGCTATCGCGAAGAGGATGTGATTTTTTACCATCGCCTTGACAATGAATTGCTGCGGGAGGTGCTCGAAGTGATCCGGCCATTGGGCTTTAAGCCGATTCTTGAGGGCCGTGATTATCTCTATTTTGATATAGAGGATTTTGCAAATGATCCATACGGGCAGGCCATAAACCGCCAGCTCGGCAAGAGAAGACTTCCAATACGGGAAAATGCCGGCCTGTGGGAGGCATCAAAGCTCAGCTGTGACACTGCAGGCGCGGATATCGAGGCAGGCTACAGGTACCTTGAGCTCAATTTTCAGAACCTCATTCACAATGAGAAGGTGGTCGAGAGTGTACCGCACGGTTTTTCAAAGGGAAGCGGGATACGAAAGGTCTGTGAGTTGTTTAAAATACCCCTCTCGGATACGATCGCGTTCGGCGACAGCGTAAATGATCTTGACATGCTGGAGACAGCCGGGATCGGAGTAGCCATGGGCAATGGGACAGACGCTGCCAAGCAGGCCGCTGATTATGTCACGACGGATATGTTTGACGACGGGATCTGGAACGCGTGCGAGGCACTGGGACTTATATAAGGATGGCCGGGCTCTTTGAGCCCTGTCCGTATGATAACGATCACGAAAAGGAGCTGTCGCATTAGACGCTGTCACCGTTATAAATAGCAGACATTTGCACATAATGTCTGCCATTTATAACGGCGGCGCGCTTAATGCGGCAGCCCCTTTGATATTGGCTCAGGGTATCAGTAAATGCTTTGCGCCGTCAGCGGCCGGGAAGTCACGATCGGTACTGAGGAATGTCACCTCAGCTGCGAGTAGCCGAAGCCGTTGCAGATCGCAGTCACTTTCATGCCCTGCTTGCAGAGCTTGCAGTCATGTGACTTCCATGAGCGATAAGCCGGAAGATCGCTCTGATCGAAGATCGAGTGGATCGGGAACCCGTCGATTGCCGTGCAGGCAGAGAAAATTGCGGAGATGCCCACAACTTTGGCCCCGTAGTGATTGAGAGTCTCGGCAGCGTTGGCTATGGTCTTTCCGGTGGTGGCAGTCGCAAGAATGAGGAGAACGTTTTTGTTGACGAGCATCATATCCATATTTTCGCGGAAGATCATCTGGCCGTTGATGCCATATTCAGGAGATATGATGTAGAGAGTCTTGTGCGCGTTTTTGGAGATGTTGCCGGCGCGGGTGAGTTCGTTTGCAAGATATGCTCCTACAACTTCCATTCCCTCAAGACAGCAGATCGTGTCGACGGAGGTGCTGCTTCCGAAGAACTCGCACATTGCGGAAGCCACCGCCTGGGCTTCAGCCTGCCTGCGCATGATCGCTGTCATATCCATCAGATAATTCGTGTGAGAGTTCGGGGTGACAAAGTGCCCGGGAACGACACGGAGAATTACATTCCTGAAATGTTTGGATTCGAGCTTAGTGTATTCTAACATACGTTCTCCTTTCTCTATGTAATTAACAGAAAAGTCCAAATTCTTATGCAAATATTATAGTATATTTGTGCAAATTGTGCAATGATAATACACGCGCAAATGCCCTGTATTTGAGTGGCAAAAACCGGATCCAGGCTTTATAATGAGTATGATCGGTCATATCTGAATGCCGGTAATAGCAGGCAGAATGAACTGCCTGCAGTGCGGAAAACAGAAAGGATCGACGAATTTGAACTGATTGGAGTGTAAGTATGAGCAAGGCCAGAGAAAACCTCTTAAGAGTGAGGGATAACATAAATGAAGTGCTGATCGGAAACCCTGACGCAACGACACTTGTCATTATCTCGCTCATCACCGGAGGACATGTCCTGCTTGAGGATATGCCCGGAACAGGGAAGACGACTCTGGCAAGGCTGCTTGCCAGATCTTTCGACACAGGGTTCGGACGCATTCAGTTCACGCCGGATCTTCTGCCGTCCGATGTCACGGGTCTTTCCGTCTGGAATAGGAAGAGTGGGGAATTCGAGTTCAAAAAGGGACCTGTATTTACCAATATACTTCTGGCAGATGAGATAAACCGGGCGACTCCGAGGACCCAGTC
>JAFRCB010000238.1 GCA_017404585.1 Lachnospiraceae bacterium | reverse complement strand
CACAAACCAATTGTTTTAAATTCCGGTTACTGTCCTATTTTATATTTATTCATAGAAAATGCATATGATTATACTGCAAAAATTGTATTCGACTAGTGTGTAAACTACCCCGCAGTTTTTGAAGCACGATTTTTGCTAAAACGCAGTGTTTTCAATGGGTTCAGGTGTTTCGTGCTATATTCAGAACTACACCGGTAGACCAGTTTCCATGAACCAGATGGTCTCCAGGAAGAGCCTGAAATGACGTTTTTTGGCACTTTTTTGCGTTTTTTCTCAAAATCAGCGAATCGCTGAAAGCCAGTATTTTCAACGGTTTTCAGCGATTTATTTTTTGTATTCTAGCTACTACCTCGATGTGTGATGTCCACGGGAACTGATCAACCGGAGTGGCTTCTATGAATTCGTAGCCGTTAGCTGTCAGATCGTTTATATCGCGGGCGAGCGTGCCGGGATCGCATGAAACGTAGACGATGCGATCGGGTGCAGCCTGCACCACTGCGGCGAGCAGCGGCTCGGCGCAGCCGGCACGCGGCGGGTCAAGCACCGCGACCTCTGCATGCTCCAGCTTTATCTCCGGTTCACGCTCTACTCTTTCATTGACTTCGTTCCACTTGTAAAGCTTTGCAAGACCCATCATGCCCGGAAGCTCTTCCTCTGCTTTTCCGTAAAAGTATCTTGTGTTGATCACACCATTGATCACAGAGTTTCTGTTTGCATCCAGCACAGCCGGTTTTACAGACTCAATGCCGATGACCCTGGTCTTTTCGAAAGCCTCAGGGTCTTTTTTTCTGAGTGCCTCAAGAAGCCACAGGCCTATAGTCCCTGCTCCGCAATACAGATCCAGAACAGTCTCTCCGCCCCTCAGTTCTGCGTACTCCGCAGCTTTGTCGTAAAGGCGCTCCATCTGCTCAGGATTCACCTGATAAAACGACTGCGGGCTTATCTCAAATGTAAGACTCCTGCCGTCTTCTGTTATCACCTCTTCATTGATAGTCGGTTTGCCTGCGATGATATGGCACTTGCCTTTATGGATCAGTGCAACCGACTCGAGGCTGTATGCCTGGGTGTCTGACGCGGGATTCCCGTCTTCGTCACAGCTCAGGCTGTATACCGCATCGTCAAACATCTCAACAAGTTTTTCGATCTGAGGTATCTCTTTGCCTTCTGCCTCAAGTACCGTCATGACTTCGCCTGTTCCGAAAGCCGTCCTGACCGTCATCTGCGTTATGCCCTTTGTTCCGGTCTTTCTGAGGAATGCGCGAAGCGCGTCTGCGCATACCATTGCAGCATCAGACTGGAGCATGCAGTCATCTATGTCTATCACGTAATTGCTCTTGCCTTTCCTGAAACCGACCTCTCCATGCGGACCGACTGCAAATACCGCCTTATTTCTGTAGTACTTCAGTGTATCGGTGCCTATGATCTCATTAACTTTCGGTTCCTCCAGTCCGCCCAATCTCTCAAGTTTTGCCCTGACCTGTCCTTCCTTGAGTTTCTTCTGCGCGCTGTATGAAAGTTCCTGCATCGTACAGCCCCCGCAGCTGCCGGCATAAGGACATTCTGCAGGTATCCTGTCAGGCGATGCTGAAATGATTTCTGTCATGACTCCTTCTGCAGACGACTTTTTTGCCTTGGTTACTCTGACTTTCACTTCATCGCCGGGCACAGCGCCGCCGCTCACAAAAACGGCACAGCCATCGTATCTGCCGAAAGCCCTGCCGTCATCTAGCATGTCTTCTATTCTGAGTTCGATTATCTGATTCTTTTCCAAGTTTTTTCACCACTACCTATCAATGAGAGTCGGCCCCGTTGATATTGTCGGCGAGCGCGCGCAGCTTCGCGAAGCGCTTGCTGATCGCCGCCTTCCCTATCGGCGGTGTCAGCGACTCACCGATCTCGGTGAGGCTCGCCTCAGGTTTATACAGTCTGAGGTATGCTGCCTCTTTCAGCTGTGGAGGCAGATGTCTGAGGCCTTTGCTCCAGAAATCTGACAGCGGATCCATCAATTCATCCATATCCGGTTCTCTGCCATTCTCTGCCGAAGCGATCGCCGCCAGCCATCCCCGCTGTTCTTCAGCTGCAGACAGCGTTCTGTCTACGTTTGCATTGTCGCAGTTCATTAAGCGTTTTATCTTACCGAGTGTGCCCTTATTTACACGTATACTCTCAAAGTCGAGCACTGCGCTCCCGGCGCCTATGATGCCCAGCATGTCGCTGATATATGCTGCTTTTTTCATATATACAATGTAGTTTTCCCCGCGCCTGGCAACAGATGCCGCAAGGTCATCGAAAGACCCGATAAGTTTTTTAAGGTCCATAGCGCTCTGCTCCTTATCGAGCACGAACTCGAGGTGATACCCCTTGCGCGGATCCGACATGGTGCCGCAGCTCAGGAACATTCCTCTCATGTATGACCTTTTGCAGCATTTTGATTTGACGATCGGCGGAGATATTCCGTCGCTGAAATAGTCATCGCCTTCACGTATGAGCAGCATGCCCGTTTCACGAAGTATCTGCATCGATTTTTCATCAGGACTGATATTTATGTAATATGTGTTTTTTCCTTTCTTTCCCTGGCTTCCCGGTCTGTGTGAGCCGCCTATTGCCAGATCCACTTTGTTGCGGAAGTATGTCTCAATCAGCACCTTGAAGTGCCTCGCTACCGCCGCGCTCTCTGTGGATGCCACAATAGCAAAACTGCCGCCGGTGATCCTT
>JAFRCB010000237.1 GCA_017404585.1 Lachnospiraceae bacterium | reverse complement strand
TTATGAATACAGGGATTCGACTGGCATAGTGACGGCCATCGCTGACTCGAATCCCGCGTTTTTGTCCCGAGTGCGGGACCTGCATTTCGGATGACAGCCAAGGCGCATACTTAGCCTGTCTCCGGTTTCTTTCTTTTGGATTGTCTTTATTCTACAGGCAGACCGTTAACGTTCTGTGTGAAATATGTTTACGTTTTGTGAAAAGTATCGAACTGTTTTCCATGGATTATGAACGGATGATGAATGAATCCTTAAAATTGTAACAATTGTGCATTTATTTTGTGCAATACAAAGCAATTATCCGGTAGAGCAGATTATTCCTGCCTCACAGCAGGAAGACTGGCGTGCAATGAGGGCGCATGCCACAACGCAGTAGGACCGGCGTGTAACGCAATCACGTGTCAAATGAAAGTGAGTATCACAAGTCGGAAAATATGAGGTGTTTATATGCAGTTAAATTCAATTGAACCCAAAACCGCCCACGAAAAGCTCGACCACCTTCGAGGGTATCTCAAAAATCTCGGCAGCGTCGCCATCGCCTTCTCGAGCGGCGTTGACTCGACCTTCCTGCTCAAAGTCGCTCATGACACCCTGGATGAGCGGTGTACAGCCATCACGGTCAAGTCCCGCGTCTTTCCCGAGCGGGAATCCCGCGAAGCTGACAACTTCTGCCTGAAGGAGAATATAAGGCACATCATTCTTGAATCCGATGAGCTCGAAATAGAAGGTTTTCGGGAGAATCCTGCAAATAGATGCTACATCTGCAAAAAACACCTCTTCACCGAAATGTTGGCAGCCACTCATGACGCGGGTTTCAAATATCTTGCGGAAGGATCCAACATGGACGACCTCGGCGACTATCGCCCCGGCCTGCAGGCAATCGCGGAGCTTCATATAGAAAGCCCTCTCCGGCAGGCAGGCCTTACCAAGGCAGAGATTCGCTATCTATCAAGAGAGATGGATCTTCCGACCTGGAGCAAGCCATCTTACGCATGTCTTGCCTCCCGCTTTGTCTACGGGGAGGAAATCACGGCGGAAAAGCTCATGATGGTCGATAAGGCAGAGCAGCTCCTCCACGATATGGGACTCGGCCAGTACAGAGTAAGAATTCATGGAAATATTGCGAGAATAGAGGTGTTACCGGAAGAATTTTCAGTTATAATAGAAGATAAGAAGCGTCAGCGGATATGTTCAGAACTCAGGGCGTATGGATTTGCATATGTCACGCTTGACCTCATGGGATACCGAACGGGCAGCATGAATGAGGTGCTGCGGAAGTAGAGGTAACGTGCATGCGAAACAGAAAGTATGAACAAGACACTGCACAAGGAAGAACACTGAACACAGAGACTGAGAATATAAATTAAAACGATGATAGCCACAAATCTCATATTGAGGCCTGGCTGTATCAGGCAGAAAGGGGGCGGCTTACGTGAGCAAAGCATATAAAAGTGAAATCAGAGTAGATGCCTTCGATAAAGTGACCGGCAGGACGAAATACTATGAAGATCAGATCCCGGCGGATGCACTTTACGTGCGCATCAAACATGCGGAAATTGCGCATGGCTTTGTAAAGAAGATCGATACGGAGGCGGCGGAGAAAATCCCAGGAGTTGTCAAAGTCCTGACCTGCTTTGACGTGCCGGACCTCCCGTTCCCGACAGCAGGCCATCCATGGTCGATGGACCCGTCACATCAGGACGTGGCTGACAGGCTTTTGCTGAACCGGCACGTTCGCTACTGGGGCGATGACATTGCCGTCGTCATTGCGGAGGATGAGGTAGCCGCTGTACAGGGTATTCGCGCGCTGAAAGTGGAGTATGAGGAGCTGCCTTTCGTGCTCGACGTGCTGAAGGCGATGGAGCCGGGTGCGCCGCAGCTCCATGAAAAATATCCGAATAACATTCTGAAGCACACGTCCATGACGAAGGGCGATTACAAAAAAGCGATCGAGGAGCCTGGCCTTATCAAAGTCGAGGGCTGGTATGATACTCCGACTGTCCAGCACTGTCATATTGAAAATCACGGCTGTTTCGCCTACGAAGAAAATGGCCGCATGACCGTGGTCACGTCCACGCAGATCCCCCACATCATTCGCCGTGTCGTCGGTCAGGCTCTCGGCAGACCGTGGGGTAACATCCGAATCATCAAGCCCTACATCGGCGGCGGCTTCGGCAATAAGCAGGATGCTCTGTACGAGCCGCTCTGCGCATGGTGCTGTACACAGGTCGGCGGCAGGTGCGTCCGGATTATCTGTACGCGCGAGGAGACATTTGTATCTAACAGAGTCCGCCACGCGATGCGCATCCATATCGTGACATGGCTCACCCCGGACGGCACGATTGCTGCCCGTAAGGTCGAGTGCTACTCCAATCAGGGCTCATACGCATCCCATGGGCATTCGATTGTCGCGAAGGCTATGGGATCATTTGCCCAGCATTATCCGTGTGAAAATATGGAATGCGACGCCTACACAGTCTTCACCAACCGCCCGACCGCAGGCGCGATGAGGGGGTATGGGATGCCGCAGGCTTCATTTGCAGATGAAGCACATATCGATGACTGCGCCGCCGCAGTTGGCATGGACCCGATGGCCTTCAGAGATAAGAACATTATGCCGAAGGGATTCGTGGACGGGTTCTCCAAGAATGAGAATTATTGCGATACCTATCGCGAGTGCATGGCCAAGGGTGCCGCGTACGTGGACTATGAGAAGAAGCGCGCTGAGTACGCGAAGGACACCGGCCCGATCCGCCGCGGCATCGGCCTGGCGACGTTCTGGTACAACACGGGCGTTTTCCCGATTTCCCTTGAGACTTCGTCCAACCGTATGCTGCTGAATCTTGACGGCACGGTCACGATGCAGTGCGGCGAGACAGAAATCGGTCAGGGCGCTGACACGGCATATGCGCAAATGACGGCCGAAGCCATCGGCCTCGCCAGCTACCGCGACGTAAATGTTGTTTCCTGCCAGGATACGGATATCACGCCGACCGGCCTTGGCGCTTACGCATCGCGCCAGACCTACATGGCAGGTTTCTCCATCAGCCAGACGGCTGCGCTGCTTAAGGAGAAGATTCTGAAACACGCGCAGGCTCTGACAAGGCAGGCGCCGCTCAATCTTGATATCGTCGACGGCTATGTCGTCCGCAAGGATGACAACAGAAGACTCATGAGTCTCTCTGAGCTGGCCATGACAGTACAGTACGATCCGGTGAACAGTGACCACATCACTGCCGAGTCAACATATACAATAAGAAATAATGCGTATTCGTTCGGGTGCACATTTGCAGAAGTTGAGGTCAACATACCGATGTGCAAGGTGACCGTCACACGAATGGTCAACGTCCATGACTGCGGCAGGCTGATTAATCCGGCCCTTGCGGAAGCCCAGGTCCACGGCGGCATGTCTATGGCGATCGGTTTCGGCGCCAGCGAGCAGCTCCTGTTCGACGAGAGGAACGGAAAGCCGCTCAACGACAACCTGCTCGATTACAAACTGTCCACTTTCATGGATCATCCCCGCCTTGAAGCCCTGTTCATCGAGAACCCGGAGCCGACGTCACCGTTCGGGACGAAAGCACTCGGAGAGCCGCCGGCATGCTCGGGCGCGCCTGCGATCCGCAACGCAATCATGCAGGCGACGGGCGTAGCTATTGACCACATTCCGATCAACCCGCAGGTCCTTTACGCGGAACTTGTAAAAGCGGGCGTGATCCACGACGAATGGCAGGAGGTGTGATTTATGTATGATATGAAAGCACTTTATGAAGCCCGGAGCGTCGAGGAGGCAGTAGCCCTGCGCCTTGAACACCCGCAGGCCAGGATACTTGCCGGAGGCTCCGACGTTCTTGTCCAGCTGCGCGAGGGCAGACTGGCCGGCATGGAGTTCATTTCCATCTATGGGATTGATGCTCTGCGTGGTGTAAGCATTGATGAGGATGAGAACATTCGCATCGGATCTTTGACAAGCTTCTCCCACATAACCCGCGATCCGATCATTCAGAAATACTGCAATGTTCTCGGCGAGGCGGTCGATCAGGTCGGCTCACCGCAGATCCGCAATATCGGAACGATCGGCGGCAACACCTGCAACGGCGTCACCTCAGCGGACTCCGCTTCCACGCTCCATGCGTGG
>JAFRCB010000236.1 GCA_017404585.1 Lachnospiraceae bacterium | reverse complement strand
TTTTGTCCTATCTTGCGGTGACGGGCGAGAGGGAGAAGCGGCGCAGGGGAAAGTCTCAGGACCCACGCTTTGCGAGAATAGAGGAGCCGGACGAACAGGCCTACGATGCGCTGTTTGCGGAAGACAATGAGGATGTCGATCCCGAAATGAGAGAGCTGTATAAGGTGACAAAGCGGGCCGGGGCCAATCGGAAACAGGAGGCGCTGCCGGAAGAGACTGACCCGGAACAGCAGGACGATGAGGAAGTAGATGTGCAGGAAGGCCATAAGTCAGAGGAGGCGGAAGCCGCCTATCTGGAAGCGATGGAGATTGAGGCTATGGCGGCAGTTGCAGAGAACGGGACAGACCCGGGTCCGACCTCAGATACAGAGCAGAAGGGAGGCGATCATTATGAAGAATAATGTGAGAGGCTCCGTCATTATACTTGAAGTTATAGCAATTGTTATTGTATCTGCCCTTATTATGAGGATCAAAGCCGGCAGAGATGTGGTTCCTCCGGTAATCAGTTTTCCCGAAGGCATTGTTTCCTATACACAGGGGGATGACTCCGAGGTCTTACTTTCGGGTGTGACCGCCATCGACGACAGGGACGGGGATGTTACGGACAATATTATGATTTCTTCCGTATCCGTGACCGGAGACGGCGAGGCAATAGCTGTTTACCATGCCAAGGACAGCAGCAATAAT
Organism: Lachnospiraceae bacterium; assembly: GCA_017404585.1. Classification (GTDB taxonomy): domain Bacteria; phylum Bacillota; class Clostridia; order Lachnospirales; family Lachnospiraceae; genus Chordicoccus. Next base: position 11,409 of record JAFRCB010000236.1, on the reverse strand, counting down.
GTCGCTATGGCAGTGAGAAGCATAGAGTTCACCCCTGACGATACAGTCGGTCTTCTTGGGATTCCGGTAAACACTGAGCCGGTCGACATGGAGGTCCTGCCGGATGAAGATAGCGACGACCGGTCGGTTTCGGAAGAAACGGAAACCGGGGATTATGGTGAGTCTCATACTTCTGACATGAATACTGAAAATGGAAACACGCACGATGGAGATGCCTCTGATGACGGTACGACTGCTGCCGGTGGAGACGTCGGTACGGATTCGGTCAATGAAGATTCTGCTGACGGCGATGCGGATGCAGCCATAATGCAGGAGATGCAGCCGGAGAGCGCTGAAGCGATCCTCGCCTCCTACGAGAGTACGGATCCTGACAGCTATTCGGGTGAGGATATGGAAAAGATCGGATCTGCTCTGCGAAGCGAGACAGAGGCTGCCTGCAGGAATCTGCCGGAGGGAGCACCGACCATCGGACTTATGGCCCATGCGATTTATCAGGATATAGGTTCGAATCTGAACCCTCTTGACCTTATCTCATCGATCGATGACGCGGAAGATTCCATAGATTACATATTCGGCCAGATCCATGTTGAGGGCAACTCGGGATTTACGACCGACTACCCGGGCAAATACGTGTTCAGATACTATGTCATTGATTCGGACGGGAATATGTCAAACGTAGCCAGACTCTTCGTCGTCGTCCGCTGATTACCGTAAAAGAGAGGGGGCGTGTCCCGGGCTGATGACCGCCGGTCACCGGAACAGGCCACGAATTGGAGTTATATGGAGAATAAAAAACTTGAGCACTGGGCGAGAGCGCTGCTCGATACCGGTAAACGCAATAATCTGGTGAATTTCAGGGAGACGAAAAGTTCATCTGCGGAGATCCTTGTTCCGTCCGCGGAGGAACTCTTTCAGCGAGCCCTCGCCGGTGCGGAATTCGAGGTCTTTGAGAGCAGGTCTGACGGGCAAAGTGTTCCTCTTGACAGGGAAACGTATCTTCAGACATACGCGGAAAAGCTGCGGAAGAAAAAGCAGATCCTGCTTTACTCCGCAAAAGGAGAATCGGCTGCTGCCGTCAAAAACATAGAGAAGAGGGCCCGGTCCATAATTGAAGAGACAGGCGTCAACGTCGCCTACATGGCTTTCGGCTTCGTGAATTGGACGTCAGAGGGCAATCGAGAGGAAGTATTTCGCGCGCCTCTTATTTTGATACCGATTCATATAACACGGAAGTCCGCTATCGACCCGTGGCTCATCAGAGCCGTGGATGACGAACTTGTCGTGAATCCGACATTTGATTATCTGCTCACCGCGGAGAAGGGTATCGGTCTGCCGCCTTATGCGGATGAGGAGACTCTGGCGGAGTATCTTTTAAATGTGCAGGACCGAACGTCGAAGCTCGGATGGACTGTGTCATCCGAATGCAGGATCGGTCTCTTCTCATTCCTCAAGATCAACATGTATCACGACCTGATTGATCATGAGGAGGCGATTCTTCAGAATGACAATGTCCTGACTCTGCTCGGAGAGCCGATTCAGAGTGAAGATGAGGATATCACGGAAGAGGAAGAAGATCCCCTTATCTCACTTCATACAGTCGTCGATGCTGACTCCAGTCAGATGGAAGCTATCCTTATGGCTAAGCGGGGAAAGAGTTTTGTCCTGCAGGGACCTCCCGGAACAGGTAAGAGTCAGACAATCACGAATATCATAGCGGAATGCCTGCACGACGGGAAGAAAGTGCTCTTTGTCTCCGAAAAGCAGGCAGCTCTGAATGTTGTTTATGACAAGCTTGTAAAGGCCGGACTTCGTGACTTCTGTCTTGAGCTGCACAGCTATAAAGCCAATAAAAAAGACGTCATTGCCGAACTCGTGCGAACCCTTAACGCGGAAAAGACAAGTGTACTGCAGAAAGCCAGGGACGTGATCGATACAAAAGAGCGCTTTATGGAGCAGCTGGGTTCCTACGAGAGTGAGCTGCACACACCGGTCCCCTGCGTCGATGAGTCTGTGTATGAGATGTACGGCCGCCTTCTCGAACTGGATGATATCGCAGCTACAGGCTTCACGATACGGGGCATCGAGGGAAAGGGGAGCGATCATCTGCGGGAAGCAGAACTGCTTCTGGAGACATATGTAAAATATGTGCCGGAAATCGGTGAAGATTACAGGGAGCATACATGGTATGGATATACAGGGCGCGACGGGTCGAAAGCGGCATTTGCAGACTTTACTGCCGCAGCAAGCCGGGCTGTAAAACTGTCCGGTGAGCTTGAAAGCCTGTTTGCAGAGCCTGCCGAACTGTTCGGACTGGCATGTACCTCCTTCCGTGACATGTGTCTTCATATGAATGCAATGGAGCTTATAGGAAATTCCGACATCGCATCACCGGAGCTGCTGGATGAGGTGCGCCTTTCGCGGGTCATTTCTGTCTCTCAGGGACTTTCGGAGATGAGCAGGGATCTTTTAGCCGCAAGAAGCGCGGTGAGGGAGGAGTATACCGACAGGTTTCTTGATCTTGACGGACATGAAATCTTGAAGGGCCTTCTTGCAAATGACGGCTTCTTCACCCGAATCTTCGGAAGCGAGTACAGGCATCTGGCAGCCGGTATGCGGGCGGCATCTAGAGATGGCCGAAAGAAGAATTATGAAAAGCTGGTCCGCGATGCGGAGATGCTTGTGTCTTATCAGGATAAGCTGGCTGCATTTGAAGAACTCGCAGATCCGGTGATAACTTATCTGGGAGATACTTACAGAGGAATAGACTCCGACTGGGACAATATACTCGGCGGTCTCTGTGAATTAAGATCTGCTTTTGACAGCGGTCTGCCTCTCACCGCATATACCGGCATGAAGAGCAGCGGGCAGAAGAGCAATATGGCACGGATGGCCGGGCGGCTCAGGCCGGTCATAAAGGAACTGGCAGAGCTCTTTACGGACATGCAGCAGGTCTTTGACAGGAAGGTACTGGATTTTTACACAGACGATATGTCAAAGGTCAGGGAAAAGCTTGAGCGGTGCATGCTGCGGGGGGATATTTTTTATAACTGGTCCCGCTTTTATATGACTCTCAGACAGATGGATGCGAACGACCTCACAGAGTTCGCGGAGTTCGTTATTGACAATGGGCTTGCCATCCGGGATCTGCCCAAACTCTATGAGAAGACGTTCTATACACAGTGGGTAAATTACGTCACGTTCCGGGCGGATCCGCTGGCTGACTTTACGAGGGCGACTCAGGACATGGCTGTGAGAGAATTTGCCAAAGCGGACAGAATGCAGTTCGACATAAGCCGGGCCAGGATCCGATCGGAACTATCGGCTAAAAGACCTTCGCTCGATCTTGTGATCCCGGGGAGTCAGGTCGCGATTCTCAGGCGGGAGGGGGAGAAGAAGCGCAAGCAGAAAGCAATTCGTGCTCTCTTCAATGAAATAGGGGATCTTATCCTGCTTCTCAAGCCCTGCTTCCTCATGTCTCCGCTGTCAGTAGGCACTTTCCTGAGCGGGAGCGATATTGCATTTGATGTTGTCGTTTTCGACGAGGCTTCCCAGATATTTCCACAGGATGCCATAGGTGCCGTTTACAGAGGAAAGCAGCTCATTGTTGTCGGCGACTCCAGGCAGATGCCGCCAACGAATTTCTTCACTTCAATGGTTGAAGCGGAGAGCGATGAGGAGACAGGAGATGTCGCGGATTTTGAATCGATCCTCGATATATGTCAGGCCGCTTTCCCCCAATTGTCCCTTAAGTGGCACTACAGGAGTCGGTACGAGAGCCTGATTGCGTTTTCAAATAACAGCTTTTACGGAGGGACCCTGATTACATTCCCATCTGTCACAAGAGACCGTGCGGGTGTCGGTGTGGATTACTGCTATGCAGAGGACGGTGTGTTCAACAGAAAGACACATCAGAACGCGGCAGAAGCGTCCCGTGTTCTCGATATAGTGTATCGGGAAATCCGCGAGCATCCGGAGCGGAGTCTCGGAGTGGTTGCGTTTTCAATTTCTCAGCAGGAGATGATCGACCGCATGCTTGCTGTGCGGCGAAGAGAAGATCCGTCGTTTGAGGACTTTTTCAGCCGTGACCGCGAGGAGCCTTTTTTCATTAAGAACCTTGAGACTGTGCAGGGTGATGAGCGCGATACGATCATATTCAGCACAGCTTACGGAAAAGATGAGAGCGGTAAGCTGTATCACAATTTCGGACCTCTGAACAGGGCGGGAGGAGAGCGCCGGCTTAACGTCGCCGTCACAAGAGCAAGGGAGAATGTGATCCTTGTAAGCTCCATGCATTTCACAGATATAGATCCCAAAAAATCTCAGGCGGAAGGTGTGGCGGCTCTTCGAAATTATCTGCAGTATGCTGAGCTGGGTCAGGCTTCCGATCAGCGGAATGAGAGCCGTAAAGCGCCGGAAAGCGAATCCTGCGATCCGATCATTTCGTCGGTCTGTTCTTTCCTTGAAAAGAATGGGATGAGGGCGGATGCCCATGTCGGAGTCGGAAAGGCTAACGTTGAGATCGGTGTCAGAGATGGAGAAGGCAGGGATTACGTACTTGCCATCGAGACCGACGGAGACATCTATCATTCTATGAGCAATGTCAGGGACAGAGACAGGCTGAGGAGAGAAGTCCTCGAGAGAATGGGATGGAGTTATTACCGGATATGGTCGACGGAATGGATCCGGAACGGAGCTGTGGAGAAGGAAAGACTTCTTAATGCCTGCAGTGAAGCTCTCGCAGCCCCGGAAGAAGATGAGACGGCTGACGAACGGGTATCGGCAGAAGAACCCGGGATGAACAGCGAGAATTTTGAGTATATGGAGGACGACGAGCTCAGCTTTTCAATCTATCGCCGGGCGGATGTAGTCCGCCTGGTCAGGACCTGCGGCTTTTTTCAGGAGTACATTTCTGAGATTTTGAAGATCGAGGCACCTGTGTCGGAGGAGGAACTTCTGAAGCGCATCGCATTTGTATTCGGCCGGGATCATGTGACAAGTGCCGTAAAGCGTGAGTATGAGGAAAGGATGGCCGGGTGCGAGAGATTCGGAATAGAACGTCGCGGCGGGTTCCTGTATCTGGCGGGTGAAGATCCGTATGTGTTCAGGATACCGGGTGTCAAGCGACCCGTTAAGTACATAGCCCCGGAGGAGCTCGCAGCCGGAATGAGGGACATACTGCGTGAAAATGTTTCTGCCGGCAGAGACGCTTTGTATCTCGTGATCGTGAAAATGCTCGGCTACTCCCGGGTCACCGATTCGATGCGGGAGAGGCTGGACCAGGCTTTCGAACTGGTCTCTGACGCTCCAAGGAACTAAATTACAGTTCCGACAGGCTGCTCTTGCTGTTCGTTTTCGGCGCAGAGCATCCATCTTCGAGAGAAAAACATTGCGGGTCCGACCGAGAGATCGAAAAATGCGAAGCAGTTTGTTAGCTCGCAGGGAAGGACCTGCGATTTTCGATGAAGATGGTGATTGCGCCGGCATATGAAATTACGTGCAGCCTGTCGCAACTCGGGCTGAGCGCAGAACTGACGTTGACACCGCATTCTTGCCATGTGACATTTATGGTGTTATAATGCATTAAGTATTCGTGCATCAAGGAGGAATCATGAAAGGTATTATTCTCGCCGGAGGATCCGGCACCAGACTTTATCCGCTCACTATGGTGACGTCAAAACAGCTTCTGCCGATTTATGATAAGCCGATGATCTATTACCCGCTGTCGGTCCTCATGAATGCAGGCATCCGCGATATTCTTATTATATCAACACCTCAGGACACCCCGAGGTTCAAGGAACTTCTCAAGGATGGTACCCAGTTCGGCATTAACCTCAGCTATGCTGTTCAACCTTCACCGGACGGACTTGCGCAGGCTTTCATCATTGGCGCGGATTTTATCGGCGATGATTCTGTCGCTATGGTCCTCGGCGATAATATATTTGCCGGACATGGATTGAAAAAGAGACTCAAGGCAGCTGTCGGCAATGCCGAGAGCGGCAAGGGTGCCACTGTCTTCGGCTATTATGTGGACGATCCGGAGCGCTTCGGTATTGTCGAGTTCGACAGCAACGGGACAGCTATCTCGATCGAAGAAAAACCCGAGCATCCGAAGAGCAACTACTGTGTGACAGGTCTCTATTTCTATGACAATAAAGTCGTTGACTATGCGGCCAATCTGAAACCTTCAGCAAGGGGAGAGCTTGAGATCACTGACCTCAACAGGATCTATCTCGAAGAAGGTCATCTGAATGTTGAACTTCTCGGCCAGGGCTTTACCTGGCTCGACACAGGTACTCACGAGAGTCTGGTCGATGCGACGAACTTTGTAAAAACTGTGGAGCAGCACCAGCACAGAAAGATCGCTTGCCTTGAGGAGATCGCCTATCTTAACGGCTGGATCAGCGGTGAGCAGGTCATGCAGGTATATGAGATCCTGAAAAAGAATCAGTACGGTCAGTACCTGAAAGATGTTCTCGACGGAAAGTATCTGGATGTACTCCATTAACACTTAGACAGCTCACAGAGATGAGACGGTATGACCCTCATCTCTGTTTTTCTTCTGCTGAATGAGAAGTAAGGCATAAGGGGAAGACAATATGAACGGTTTATACGATATGCACTGCCACATTATCCCGGGGGTCGATGACGGAGCGAAGACGCTGCATGATTCCATGGAGATCCTCAAAAATGAGCGGGCGCAGGGCGTGGAAAACATAATACTCACACCTCATTTCCGAATGAATATGTTTGAGACTTCCAGGGATGTCGTTGAAAAGAACTACAGAGTTCTGGTCGAAAAGGCACGTGAAGAGTTTCCTGAAATCAAGTTCTACCTCGGATGCGAATTCCATTCAAATCATGATATGATGGATATGCTGAGAGCCGAACCGCGCTTTCGCATGTGCGGGACGCGCTATGTTCTGCTTGAGTTTTCTTCCTCTCACGACACAGGCTATATAAGAAATCGCGCATATACTCTGATCTCCAGCGGTTTTACTCCTGTGATCGCCCACTGCGAGCGCTACAGCCCGGTGTACAGACACATTGACTTTGCCGAAGAACTCTGCGATATGGGGGCAATGCTCCAGCTAAATGCCAATTCTGTCCTGGGACTTGACGGCTTCGGTATGAAGATGTTCTGCAGGAAGATGCTGAAAAGGGGGCTGGTGAGTTTTATCGGCTCTGACGCCCACAATACGAGTGACCGAAGTACGCACATCGGAGAGTGCGCGGATTTTGTGGAGAAAAAATACGGGTCATACACTGCCAGAAAAATTTTTGTTCACAATCCGCAGCTGTTTACGGCGGATCAACTGTAAATTAGGAGGCACCTATGCCCGCGACGTATGCACATTTAAGATTTGGCAGAGAAGTTCTGGAAAAACTGCCGGATCATATAAAACAAATCATAATGAGTGAGCCCGAACTGTTTACGATTGGTCTGCAGGGTCCGGATCCTTTTTACCTGGTCATATCGCCGTTCTTCGGTGTTCGACAGAGGATCAGGAAGAACGGCTTTGACAATCATGCGGCTTCGGGACTTCACTTTATGGTTCCTGCTTCGAGGGTGGCGGAACGGTCAGGATTTTCAGCACCCGAGATGTCTTATATCTATGGTATGATCTGCCACTTTGCGCTTGACCGGGAGGCTCATGCTTATATTATAGAGGAAGCCAAAAAACCGGAGCATGTTCATGCTCAGATCGAAATGGAGTTTGACAGAAGGCTGCTTGTTCACGATGGAAAAGACCCGCTCAGCACACGGCTTACCGACGGCTTTATTCCGTCTCCGAGGAACACAGCAGTCATACTTCAGTTTTACCCTGATACAAATTACCCGGATCTTCATGCTGCTCTGGTCTCTACGGTCATAGTAAATGAGATTTTTTTATGCCCGGGAAAATTAAAAAGGAATATTGTGCGGCTCCTTATCACAATATTCAGGCTCAATGAGAACACCTGGCATCATGTGATGAGTGAGCATCCGGCACCGCAATGTGCAGAGACGAACAGAGTGATCGCCGGTTTTTATAAGAGCGCGATCGATAAGGCAGTCCTTCTGTGCACGGATTTTGAAAAATGTGCCAAAGGTGAGAAGGACTGGGATGAATTATATATGTACAATTTTAAAGGTATAAAAACAGAGTGACTAAAAACGGGACCTGGTGTACTATATGAAGCGATATATGAAGCGAGTAAGTCAGATCGCACCCTGTCTTTGCGCAGCCGTGACTATAACAGCTGTTCTTTTTACAGGATGCGGTGACAATACATATGCGGATCAGACGACATCGGCAGAGTTCTCCGAGAAGGTGAGCGCTGCCGCAATTAGTGACGGCTTCTATATGATCGAGATCCCTTCTTATGTTAATCCAGAGGGAGCAGCCATGGCTTTGGACACGGAAGCCGGCACATATCGGATGGGATATGCGATGCCGCTCGCCCCTTCTGATGGGTCGGCAGGCCAGCAGTTCCTGGTCATAAAGCGAGCGGACGGCATATATACGATCCAGAATGCGAACACGAATGCCAATGTTAAGATCAGGACCGGACTTTCATCTGCCGGCTCCGGAACTTTGGACGGCTTTTCAGGGGGAGAGTCGGATGCGGTCGATGTTGAGCTTTGGAAAATATCAGAGACGTCCGGCGGAGATATCATGCTGGCCCCTTATCTGCTGACGACCTCTCTTTTTGAGCAGATAACCGTCGACAGCTTCGGGAACGGCGCTGATCTTGCCTGGCCATGGATATTCACGAAGACTAAGGTCGGTGTAAACGAGAAAGACGTGACGCTCGAATATGAAGAAGCGGAATACACAGGGGAGCCGATCACACCCGGCGTGACGGTCGTCAAAGCCGGTAAGACCCTTCGCGAGAATACGGACTACGCTGTTGTCTATGAGGACAACAGGGATATAGGAACGGCTAAAGTTCGAGTCAGCGGAGTTGGAGAATATGTCGGCTCCAGCGTCAGCAATTTTGAAATTATTCCGATAGATATTGCCCGCGCAGGTATTGTTACTGTTCTTGAGTCTGAGAGTGCGCATTTTGACGGAACGGATGGAAATGAAGAGCCGACATTTGCGTATACCGGAAGTCCGATTCTGCCGGGAGTTCAGGTGATGTTTGACAGCAAACTGTTGACTGAGGGAACTGATTATACGATTTCTGTGAAGAATAATATCGACCCCGGAAAGGCTGATATTGAAATAACCGGCACCGGTATTTATCGTGGCAGCTTCCACAGTAAGTTCGAAATCGGCGGGGTCGAAACGGAAATCAATCAGACGAAGACCTATTCATTTGCACCTGCTTCCCACGGGACAGACCGTCTTGCGGTCAAGGAAGGCGGAATCACGGAGGGGACGGTGTTCGATACATCCTACGCGTCGGAAGAGGAAAAGGAGAAGTTCCGCTTCTTTGAGAACGAAGACGGAACATATCAGATCATAAGCAGTCGATCCGGATTTTGTCGTGAAGATATAGCCGGATCTGTCAGACTGGGAGAATACAACGGCAGCCCGGGACAGAATTGGAATGTCCGGAAGAACAAGAACGGCTCGTTCACGTTCGAAAATGCCCAGACCGGACAGGTGCTGACAGCCGGAGAGAACACGAAAGATGACGTTGAGGATGCGCCGGTCACAACCGTAAAGTGCGGCACCGAATCTGTTCCGAAAGAGACACGGGATATGCATTTTTATCTGGTGGAGACGGAGCCCGTAGATTCGTTTGCGGAGGGATACTATTCTGCCGCATTAAATGCCAATACCGAGTACAGTATCGCTTACGGAACTCAGAACGGAAAGACCGGACTGTTCATTCAGAACGAAGGGCTGTTCAATGTGATGTCTCTTACATATTCCGGCGACGGATGGTACAGAGTAACGATCGGGTCGGATGATAAGGTGCTTACTTCCGATCGCGGAGGCAATCTTTCCGAAGCCGTCTGGTCGGGGACGGACGCACAGCTCTGGAGATTCGTAAGCAGAGACGGGACGCCCTTCACAGCTGAGATGGCAGGTGTTTCAGAAGATGCTTTCCCGGACAATACTGCCGATGACGGCACGCCCGGCGCCTCTGTAGGAACATCTGAGTTTACCGCAAGGCTTGTAAATAAAGAGGGAATGTCCCTCACAGCGCCGGTCGATTCAATCGACAGAGCACTGAACTTCACTGCCGATGAGTTTCTGCAGGCGGTTGCAAATGTATACTCGTACGCTCATAACAATCACTTCAAGTACGGAAATTCGACATCGACAGTTCCGTGTGAGGATGGTATTATTTCCTGTGACCGATTGACGTGCAGGGCAGTGTATGATCTTGGATTGACAGATCAGCCGGCAGGAGGATACGGCGTGGATTCCCTCGGAGGCTATCTCGCGCGCAAAGGCTTTGTCACATTTACGGATCTGAGCACTACGCAGCCGGGTGATGTCATGATCGTTAACGACAGTTCCGGAAAACCCGTTCATACGTTTGTTGTCGTGACCTATGATCCGGCCACCGGTATGTGTACTAAGTATGATATGGGTTCCCAGTCAAGGATAGACTCTGTTCAGCCGATACAGACAGCTCTTGACGAGTGGAGCGATAAAGATGTCGCTTACGGACTGAGAAATCCGTACACAAAGGCCCCCGCTTACGCGGTCACGGCCTCAGATGAATATGACAACACGTCTACACTGTGGCGATTTGAAAAGTAGGAGGTACTTATGAATATTGGCGTTATATTCGCCGGCGGTGTCGGGTCAAGAATGCACTCTAAAGACATACCGAAACAATTTCTTGAGATTTATAATAAGCCTATTATGATCCATACACTGGAGCATTTTGAAGCCTGCCCGGACATCGATGCGATCTGCGTTGTGTGTGTGCGTGACTGGATCGGCCATCTGCAGGACCTTTTGTACAAGTACCGCATAGAGAAAGTCAGAAAAATAATACCCGGAGGTGCAAGCGGCCAGCTCTCGATTTTCAACGGACTCTATGCAGCTGAGGAACTTGTGCTTGAGAAGGGAACATCGGGACCGGTTCTCATGGAGACACCGGATATAGAGGCTAACGCCGGTATAGAGGGATGCCGCATTCAGGCGACGGACGAGAATATTGTTCTCATCCATGACGGCGTGCGGCCGCTGATCGGACCGGACCTTTTATCACAGAATATACAGTGTGTCCGTGAAAACGGAAGCTGCATTACAGCCGGTATTGTCAAGGAGACAATAGTCGAGATCTATGATAACGGGGATGTTCGTTCTGTGCCGGAGAGAAGTCATTCGCGCGTGGCTAAAGCACCGCAGAGCTTTTACCTCAGAGATGTGATCTCGGCCCACAGGAGGGCTCTGTCGGAGAAGAGATATGACTTTATTGACACGTGCACTATGATGCACCATTACGGTCGTCGTC
>JAFRCB010000235.1 GCA_017404585.1 Lachnospiraceae bacterium | reverse complement strand
TCGTCGAGACCGTCGATGCCGTATTTGAGGACGTGCAGCAGCGCGCTGGCGCAGAAGGTGTCGCCCGCGCCGGTCGTCTCGATGGTGGCGGGATTCAGGAAGCCGGGTTCAAAAACTTCCACGCCGCCGCAGTATGCCTTGGAGCCGTCCGGGCCATATGTCGCAAATACGAGCGGGATCTTGTACTCGTCGATGATCATCTTGATGCCCTTGTCAAGATCTTCCTCGCCGGTCATGAAGGTGATCTCATTGTCGGAGATCTTAAGGACGTCGCACTGGGACAGACCGTAAGCGATCTTCTCTTTTGCCTTCTCTTCGGAGCTCCAGAGAGGCGGACGAAGGTTCGGGTCGAAGGAGATGATAGCGCCGTTTTCCTTGGCGATCTTGAGAGCCTCGACTGTAGCAGCCTCAACGCCCTCATGGGTCATGGAAAGAGTTCCGAAGTGGAAGATCTTTGCGTCAGCAATGTAATCCTTATTAGCGATGACCTCATCCTTTGTCAGCATGATATCTGCGCCGGGGTTGCGGTAGAAGGAGAAGTCTCTGTCGCCGTTTGGCAGCTTCTCAACAAATGCGAGAGTCGTATGAACTTCCTCATCCATCATGAGAGCGCCCATGTCGATTCCCTGATCAATAGTTCTGGCTTTCAGCATTCTTCCGAACATGTCATCGCCGACCTTGCCGATGAAAGCGACCTTGCGGCCGGCCTTATTCAGCATGGCCAGAACGTTGCACGGTGCTCCGCCCGGGTTTACTTCCAGAAGTTTGTTTCCCTGCTCAGAGATTCCGCTCTCTGTAAAGTCGATCAGGAGCTCGCCGAGTGCTGTAACATCATACTTTTTGCTCATCTTGAATCCCACCTTTTCTTTATTATTTTGTGTGCCGTGCCCCCGCTGTGCGCGGCGCACGAATATGTGACCGATAATCATCTGTTATTATAGCATTATAGTGCACGTTTTATCCATAAATCAGACAAAAAAACAGAAGACAGACCGAACGATTTATGAGGTTTGACAGTTTTTTCTGTTCATTTTGTGCATTATTATAAAATATTTACTGACATTTATCATTATTGGCGCTCTGCTTTTACACATAAGGCACAGTCAAGGCAACAGTCCATACCGGCTGCAGCGAAATTTCAGAATCCGGCGCAAACGTCATCTTCATCGAAAAATGCATAACCTTCCCCTGCAGTGTCGCTTGCCGTTGCTATTGTCAAATGCTATACTGACTATCAAACTTGGGTATCACCCGAACAGAATGCCATTTCACTTAACTGTGCACTCTATCCTGACCGGGCCTGAGAAGTCCTGTAAGGTCAGGCCATCATTCCACGTCTGACAACATCCACACGGAGAACATAAATGAAAACAATGCACGGCAACTGGACCACACTCTTTACAAGAACAATCTTGAGCAGAGGAAGATCCTATAATCAAAGCGGAAAAGCAAAAAAACTCATTGAAGAGCACGATGGCTACAGCCTGACAGTCAGAGGCTCCCGAAACTATAAAGTCCATATCGGAACTGACTACGACGACAATATAGAGTCACTCTCCTGCACCTGTCCCTATGCAGCCGGAGGAAATTATTGCAAACATATGGCGGCCGCCCTCTATTACCTCGAAAACTATTACGGAGAGCCTTTCTATCTCTGTAATTCAGTTGATGACGGACTGTCTTCTTCAAAAAATTCAGGGGCGGAGTCATCAGATGACAATTTGCGCACCGAAAAGCCGGAGACATCGCCGGCACCTGTGCGCAGCGCAGCGCCTATGCGTGACGCAGCGCCGGGAAAAACCGCAGGCGCAAAGTCCGGGGCACTTCAGACTGTCCAGACATCCGCGCCCAAAAAAGCGGGCGGATCCGTACCGACCGACAAGCGTGCTCCTGCGGCAGGCAATTACTTTTCCGAGATTGAAACTATGCAAAGGAGCGAACTGGCGGCCCGCCAGTCGGAAGCACCCGCTTCTACCTTTGTTCCGTCTGACTACCGCTATTTTAATAACCCCGACTATCTCTCCGATATAAAATCACGTGAGTCTGACAGGAAGAAAGCCCGCACACTGGTCAATAAGAAGGACCGGGAAAACATCAAAGTGCGTTTCGTATACCGGGAAGGCACCGGTCAGGAAGACATGATCGGTGACGCAAACTGGTCAGCTGACCCAGGCTCCTATTACGATAGTAATACCGTCCACCTGACATTCAACAGGCAGCACATCCTCACCTCGACATGTTCCGGATGGCGCTGCAGAAACGCGCGCTATTACGGGTCGGATGAATACGCGTGCGAACATCAGATCGCAGCCATCTACCTTCTGCAGAACTATCTGAAGACCAACAATCCGGGCGACGCTACCAACCTGTCCGGCCTCCGCTTTCTGACAGGTATTACCGGCGATATAAAGGCAGACACGGCCGATGTCGTCCCGACGCTGACGATTACTCCCTACCTGACGCGCGACGAAAACGGTATTTCCGCATGCTTCCGTGTCGGCGCCGGGAAGCTGTACAAAATTAAAAATCTCCCGGAATTCTCTAAGACCGTCGCTTCCGGAGGGCAAATGCGTTTCGGCACAAAGACCGATCTCACCCTGGGGAAAGAATACATAAAGCCCGAATCGGTCAAATGGATGACCTTTATCGATAATTTCCTTGCCCAGGAACAGATACAGCTGGGGCAGTTCACAGCAAGGCTCAAACATAGCAGCTACTATTCCTACAGTATTCCGGAGACAAAGGACAGTATCGATCTGACCGGTCAGATTCTTGATGACTTTTTCAATACGGCCATCGGCGACTCGATCGAGTATACGGACAAAACGGCACTCAAAAAAGATAAGCGCAATCTCCGATTCCGACTGCGCGATCTTCCGGTAACGCTGAAGATCAGCGCAAGCCGCGGTCCCGGAAATGTTATCGACGGCATCCTGATGACAGGGGATCTGCCGGAAATCATAAAGGGGATCAACCGACGTTACTACATCACTGAGGATGCGCTGAACTGTATTCCGGAAGAGCGCTCTGCAGCCCTCAAAGCGGTGCTCGACGCAGAACACGGCGGTTATGTGCGCATTATGATCGGGCGCAATCATTTGCCCAATTTCTATCACAAAGTACTGCCTTCTCTCCGCGAGATCGTCCATATTGAAAGTTCAGAAAGCGACGAGGAACTCATCCGGACGGTTCTGCCTCCGGAACCGGAATTCATCACGTATCTGGATGTCGATTCCGGCAACCTGATAGGCAGGACCGACGTCTACTACGACAACACCCGCTTTGCACTGACGGATCTTCTTAATAACGATTCTCCGGAGTCATTCCGCAGCTTTGAGGCTGAGGGCAGCATGCTGGACCTTCTGCTCCGCTATCTGCCCCACTATGACCCGTCCTACCGCATTCTGTTCGCGCCGAAAGACGCGGAGCTTACATTTGACCTGCTTGACCGGGGCATCCCCGAAATCCTGCAGCGCAGCGAAGTACGCATGACGGACCGCTTCAAAGCCCTGAAAGTCCGGAACCGCTCAAAATTCGACGTCGGTCTCTCCGTGGAGAGCAATCTGCTCGATATCTCCGTCACATCGAGCGATCTCTCCCCCGAAGAGCTCCTCGATATACTTTACAGCTACAAAAAGAAGAAAAAATTCATCACACTGAAAAACGGAGACTTCTTCAAGCTGGACGACAATGAATCCATTGCGCAGCTCGTGGAAATGATGGAAGCCCTCCACGTTTCCGCAAAAGAGTTTGTCACCGGGAAGATGCATATCCCTGCCTACCGTGCCCTCTATCTCGACAAAATGATGGAGGCTTCGCAGGATATTTACGCGACGAGGAACAGCCGTTTCAAGTCGCTGATCAAGGAGTTCAAGACCATCGAGGACGCGGACTTCGAAGTTCCTAAAACACTGAAGAACACGCTCCGAAAGTATCAGAGTGTCGGGTACCGCTGGCTGCGCACGTTGGACGCCCACAGCTTCGGCGGCATTCTGGCGGACGACATGGGCCTCGGGAAAACACTCCAGGTCATCACAGTCCTTCTCGCTGTCAAAAACGAAAATCCCGAGAACTTCCGACCGGCTCTCATCGTAACTCCCGCCTCGCTGGTGTATAACTGGAGGGAGGAACTTGCTGCATTTGCACCTTCTCTTACAGTCAGTCTGATCGCGGGAACCGCAAAGGAGCGGGCAAGTATGATCGCAGACTGGCGAGGCAGCGACGTTCTGGTCACTTCCTACGACCTCTTAAAGCGCGACATCTCGGAGTACGAAGGGAAGCAGTTCCGCTTCCTCGTGGCAGACGAAGCCCAGTATGTCAAGAACCGGACCACCGCAGCCGCCAAATCCCTGAAGCTCGTCGCCGCGGATACCCGTTTCGCTCTGACAGGAACGCCGATCGAGAACAGACTCGGAGAGCTCTGGTCCATCTTCGACTACCTGATGCCGGGTCTTCTCTACTCCTACGATGAGTTCCGGACCGGATTTGAGGCTCCGATCATGAAGTC
>JAFRCB010000234.1 GCA_017404585.1 Lachnospiraceae bacterium | reverse complement strand
TTTTCTTTTTAAAACTTCCGGTTATAATAAACTCTCGATTTCCAATTTAGCGACTCACGGAAATCAGAAAAAATGATTAATGAGACAATATTTTAACGGAGGTATTTTTAAAGAACCATGAAAAATATGACGAAAGGAAGTCCACTGAATCTCATTTTGACATTCACGCTGCCGCTGCTGCTCGGTAACCTGCTCCAGCAGACCTACAGCCTTGCGGACACCGCGATCGTCGCCCGTTTCCTTGGCTCTTTGGCCCTCGGTGCAGTCGGCGCAACAGCGTCTGTCCAGTTCCTGGTCCTCGGATTCACGAACGGCAGCGCGACCGGCGTGTGCATCCCGCTCGCCCGCGACTTCGGCTCCGGCAACATGCACAAGATGCGCAAGGGCATATATAACGGAACGATCCTTATGGCAGGCATTGCCGGCGTAATGACACTGGCATGCTGCATCCTCACTGATGTGATCCTGCATGTGCTGAACACACCGGCGGACATCTATGCTGACACGAAAACCTACATATTCATCATCTTCCTCGGTATCCCGTTTGCCCTGCTCTACAACTACACGGCGAGCATACTGAGGGCTATAGGCGACAGCAGGACGCCATTTGCATTCCTCGCAATTTCGGCGGTCCTCAACATTGCGCTCGACATTTTCTGCATCGTCGTGCTCCACTGGGGCTGCGCCGGTGCCGCCATCGCGACCGTCTTCTCGCAGGCAGTGTCCGGCATCGCGTGCGCGCTCTACATTGCGCGTAAATATCCGGAGCTTGCGTTCACGGCTGAGGAGCGTCACATTGATGCCGATGTCATGAAGGAGCTCGCGATCATGGGCTTTCCGATGGGTCTGCAGTTCTCGATCACTGCGATCGGCAGTATGGTCATGCAGTCTGCAAATAACGGCCTCGGCAGCCTCTACGTCTCCGCCCTCACAGCGGCAAGCCGTATCAAGAGCTTTGCAATGTGCCCGTTCGATGCGATCGGCGCGGCGGTGTCAACATTTGCATCCCAGAACGACGGCGCTGACAAGGGCAACCGCACAAAGACAGGTCTCTCCATCGGTCTTGCGCTCAGCGTGAGCTACGGCATCGCAAGCGGCCTTGTGCTGATTTTCTATGGCCGCGAGCTGTCACTGCTGTTCGTCTCCGCGGAGGAGGCAGCGATCCTTGACGCGTCCAACATGCTGCTTGTGTGCTCCGGTTTCTTCTACTGGACACTCGGCATCCTGAACGTCTGCAGACCTACGATCCAGAGCATGGGCTTCACCGCCCGCGCTATGCTTGCAGGCGTGCTCGAGATGGTCGCCCGCGTTATCGTGTGCACGGTCTTCGTCGCAAGATTTGGCTTTACGGCGATCTGCTTCGCCGACCAGGCGGCATGGCTCGTCGCAGCTGCGTTCGTTCTCGTTACCGCTTACCAGATGGTGCGTGCGGCCGAGGGGCGCTACTACGACAATCTGTATCCGCTCTACGAGCACATCGGGCTCGGTGTGCCTGCGAAGCATCATTTCACGGTGATGCAGATACCGGCGGTCAGGGCGTTTGTGGCTTCTGTCACACCCGGCGCGCTATGACGAATTAGGGACGGTTCTTTTTACGTGGGAAAACCCACGTGAAAAGAACCGTCCCTTTTTCACGCTTCATCAAGAAGCTTACTTTTCAGATCCCGCCTCGAGCCGCTCATCTCATAATAATGCCAGCTTCCGATCCCGGAGCCCTTCATCAGCCGCAGCCCCTCCTCAGCATACTCGTCCTCAACCCGGAGTGACATGCCGCAGCTCACGGTGATCACTCTCGGAGTCGGCATGACCACGGCCTTGCAGGGAGCAAGGAGGCGCTCAGCCTCTATGGCAGAATGGGTGGAATCGAATGCAAATACATAAAAGTGCTGCATCATAATGTTATCGTGTTCGAAGACTTCTGCATTCTCTCGAGAATCTCATACATGTTGGATACCGAACCGGCCTCGAGCTTGTCAGCAATGCCATAGAAATTCAGGCAGGTCCCACACACGAGAACTTCGCATCCGCGGCTGATGAGCTTCTTGACGCTGTCCGTGATCTGCGGCTCCTCGCCGGCGACCAGCTTGACGCCGCTATTCATGAAGAGCATAGCCTTCGGAATATTTTCGCCTTCAGACAGTGTGTAAATCGCCATGCGGATCAGATTCCTTCCGAGGACCGGGTCACCGTCGCCGAGATGATCCTTGTTGACAAATACAGAGTAATTGCCTGTCGCCGGCAGCTCGCAGAACTGCTCCGGCTCTGTCTCGCGTCCCTCTGCCGAGAGCTCACCAGTGATGTGGACTTCGTAATCTCCGTCCTTGCCGCTGGATTCCACGTTAAGGCCAAGATTTGTCCCCATCTTTGTCAGATTCTTGACAGCAATCTCATTGTCGACTGCGACTGTAAGATCTGAGCATCCGCCGTCAAGTTCCTTCTTTGCCATGATGACCGGTATCGGGCACTGTTTTCCTCTAGCATCTAAATACATGTTGTTTCCTCCTTTATATTGAGCAAGTCTACTCAGGGCCGATCCCCGATAAGGACTTTACTAATAATACTATTTACACTGCTGCTTCACCCGGCCGCTTTCCGGACCGCAGCGAAGTGTTTCCATCACCGTTCTGGGGTTCGCGAAAGCTTTCAAGCCTCGCTCGCGAGACTTGGCGCGGGATTCGGGTCAGCGCTAGCTGACATCTCATCGCGCTTTCGAACTGCACGAAAACCTCACCTACTCAGCCACTTCCCTCACCGCGCGCACGGCATATTCCACATCCTCCTCAGTCGTACCGTATCCGAACGAGAATCGTACCGTCCCCTGCGGGAATGTCCCAATCGTTTTGTGGGCGTTCGGCGCGCAGTGCATGCCTGTCCTCGTGCGGATCCCGTAGTCCGAATCCAGATAGTAGGCAGCCTGGGAATTGTCGTCGTACTCAAAGTCCAGAGAGACAACGCCGACGCGCTTATCCATATCTTTTGTTCCGCATATTCTGACGTGGGCATCCAGGAGGCCATCTATGAATTTACGGGTCAGCTCCATCTCGTGCTGACGCCGCTTTTCCACAGTCTCGCTCAGAGTATACTCAAGTGCGGCGTGGAGCCCGTAGATCCCGGGCAGATTCATGGTCCCGGATTCAAATTTATCCGGCAGGCAGTCAGGCATCTCCTCACTGTCGGAGAAGCTTCCGGTCCCGCCCATGACGAGCGGAGTTACAGCCGCCGCAAAACCCGGCCCAAAGAGCGTCGCGCCGATCCCCTGGGGACCGAGAAGTCCCTTGTGGCCGGGCACGCAGAGGGCGGCGAGGCCAAGCTCCTCAAAGTCGATCGGATAGTGGCCGGCTGTCTGGGACGCATCGACGACCAGCGGGATATGATGTCTCCGGCACACTTCCGCGGCTTCGCGGAGCGGGAAGATGGTCCCGCAGACATTTGACGCATGGCATATGACCATGAGAGATGTGTTCTCCGTGATCATGGGCTCGATGTCCTTCGGGTCGGTGATTCCGTCTTCATTTGCAGGAATTCTTGCAAATGTCACCCCCTCTCGCTCCATATCCACCAGCGGCCGCATCACCGCATTGTGCTCTAAGGAGCTCACGATCACATGATCGCCGGGGTGAACATATCCGCGGAGGATCTGATTAATTCCGAACGTGACGCCGGGGGTAAAGACCACGTACTCCGAGCCGTAATTGAAATTGAAAAGCTTCATCAGCAGCTCACGCGTCTCGAGAACGACCGACGCGGCGGAGATGGCCTGGGCGTAGGTGCCGCGGCTGACATTTGCACCTACTTCTGTCATGTATTTATATACGGCATCGGCAACCCCGGGTGCTTTCGGAAATGATGTCGCGCCGTGATCCAGGTATATATTCTTCATAATTTAATCCTCGGTTGTTAAGCGGAGCCACGCTGCTTACTGACTTGCATATTTATGTGAGATACGCCTCCATATCCACAACCGCCTTCTCGAACACAGCCAGAGCCTCGTCGATCGGCTTGCCGGTCGTGAGATCGACGCCGGCCTTCTTCAGAAGACTGACCGGGTCCTCCGTGCAGCCGCTCCTTAGGAACGAAATGTAGCGGTCGACCATCGGCTGGCCTTCCTCGAGGATCCTGTGCGCAATCGCGACCGATGCTGCGAAGCTTGTCGCGTACTGGTATACATAAAAATTCAGGTAAAAATGCGGGATTCGTGCCCACTCATAGGCAATCAGCGGGTCGGAGACCATATCCTCACCGAAATACTGCTTATTGAGATTCAAATAAGTCTCACTGAGCACTTCTGCGGTGAGCGGAATTCCCTGTTCTGCCATCGCGTTGGTCTTTCTCTC
>JAFRCB010000233.1 GCA_017404585.1 Lachnospiraceae bacterium | reverse complement strand
GTCTTCTTCCGCCTCTCATACCGCCCATCATGCCCGGCAGCTGTTTCATCATCTTGCGGGCCTGATCGAACTGCTTGACAAGCTTATTTACTTCCGAGATGTCCACACCCGCACCCTTCGCTATGCGGCGCTTTCTCGGCAGATTCAAAATGTCAGGGTTTGCTCTCTCCTTCGGCGTCATGGAGAGGATGATGGCTTCGGTGCGCTTCATCTGCTTCTCGTCGATCATACCCTGGATATCTTTCATCTTTGTGCTCATGCCGGGGAGCATGGAAAGGATGCTCTCGAGACCGCCCATCTTGTTCATCTGAGCCATGGAGTCGAGATAATCGTTGAAGTCGAAGGAGGCCTTCTTGATCTTCTCGGTCATCTCCTCCGTGCGCTTCTGATCGAACTCCGCCTGGGCTTTTTCGATGAGGCTCATCACATCGCCCATGCCGAGGATTCGGCCGGCCATACGATCCGGATAGAACTGTTCAAGGTCGGACAGCTTTTCACCCATACCGACATACAGGATCGGCTGCCCTGTGACAGCTCTGATCGAAAGGGCTGCACCGCCTCTTGTGTCGCCGTCGCACTTTGTGAGGATGACGCCGTCGATACCGACTTTCTCGGTGAACGTCTTTGCGACGTTTACCGCTTCCTGACCTGTCATTGCGTCGACGACAAGAATCGTCTGGTCCACATTTATCGCGTTCTTGATATCGACGAGCTCCTGCATCATGCTCTCGTCGATCTGCAGACGGCCTGCGGTATCGATGAGGACAAGGTTATTTCCGTTTTCCCTTGCGTGGGCAACTCCGGCTTTTGCGATATCGACCGGACTCAGTTTATTGCCCAGAGAGAAGAAAGGCACATCAACTTTTTTCGCGTTTACCTCGAGCTGCTTTATAGCAGCCGGTCTGTAGACGTCGCAGGCTACGAGCAGAGGGCGTTTGCCTTTCGACTTGAACTTGCCTGCCAGCTTGGCGGCGGTCGTCGTCTTGCCGGCGCCCTGGAGACCTGCCATCATGATGACGGTCATTCCGTTTGGCTTCACGCGGATCTCCGTCATCTCCGAACCCATGAGTGCGACCATCTTCTCGTTGACGATCTTAATGACCATCTGGGCGGGATTGAGACCGTTCATGACGTCCGCGCCTATTGCGGCGTCGGTCACTTCTTTTGTGAACTGTTTGACGACTTTGAAATTAACGTCTGCTTCAAGGAGGGCCATCTTGACTTCCTTCATGGCGTCCTTGACATCTTTCTCTGTCAGGCGGCCTTTGGAACGCAGCTGCCTGAAAATGTTGGTCAGTTTTTCAGTAAGGCTTTCAAATGCCATGTATTCACCTCGTTTTATCTCAGTGGGGGAAGCCCCTCGCTTCTGCAAGCGGTGGGTAAATCAATATCCTGCTCGTCTCGGTGATCAAAGCTCGGCAAGAATCTCTTCCGCAAGCTGTCGGATCGTCTCGCTGTCGGTAAGCCTCTTGATCTCGTTCACTTTATCTGTGAGTTTAAGGAACTTGTGGACGAGGCCGAGTTTTGCTTCGTATTTTTCCAGTGTCTTCGTGGTCCTTCTCACCATGTCGTGAACTGCCTGGCGGCTTGTGTTGTGCGCTTCGGCAACTTCGGCCAGGGACAGGTCATCGAAGACCACCTCTTCAAATATATTCTTTTGATGCTCTGTAAGAAGTTCCCCGTAAAAGTCATACAGCATGGAACGCTCATAAATCTTTTCCATGCGGACTAATATAACAAACGCGATTGCAGGTGTCAAGCTTTTTTTCTTGACACCTGCAATTATTTTTCAACGATATTTCTGTGCTGCAATAAGTATGTTTACTCTGATTTCCCGTTATCAATACCGGTTCCGTCCGGCTTTGCTTCGTCATGTACACCCGGCATCTTACCGGCATCTTTCGGTTCATCTTTTCGGAACGGATTCGGATATTTCGGCATCGCGGCGTATGAAGCCTTCTCGGCTTTCAGAGCCTTTTTAGCCGCTTTCTTCTCTTTTCTGCGCGCATTCCACTTTGAGAAGAACGGTCTCAGAATGACAAGGATTATGATCACTACGATGATGACCGGGAGCAGATAGACGATCGCGAGGATGAGATCCTGCATGAATTCGCCGAAATCTCTCCAGGATCTTGTGAACGTGTTTCCGAGACGCTCGATGAAGGTCTGCTGCACCTTCTGAGAGCTGTACTGGAGGACCTCCTCTATCGCAACATTGATCGTTGAGTAGTTGACGTCCGTATCGTAGCCGGCAAGTGTATTCCTTGCCTGGTTCAGCTGGGTCTGTACTTCGGAAAGACGGGATTCGATCGTGATCATATCCTCGATCGTCTCTGCCTTGTCCATCATCTCCATAAGGCGGGTCTCCTGCTTTTCAAGCGACTCGATGAGAATGGACTGGTCATTGTAGCGCTTCGTAATGTTCTGCACATATTCGGATCGGCTCGTTATCTTGCCGTCTGTCCCCTCGAGGAGTCCGAGGAATTCTCTGTATTTCGAGGAGGGCACGCGGACGGTAATATATGATCTCAGAGTACCGCTCGATTTTCTGTAGTCTGAATAGTACCAGTTCCATGCGGAATCAGTGGTGCTCTCGCTCTCCACAAAACCTCCGACTTTGCTGATTGCATCTTTTACGGCGCTGAATGTATCCTGGAATGTCTGTGTCTGTATCGTGATATCGGCTGTGTAGATGAGCTTCTGCTCCGCAAGGCTTCCGCTCTCATCGGTGCCGGCTTCCTCGTTCTTCTGAGAGATGTCATTGGCTGCGCCGCCTCCGGCAGCTCCGACTGCTTCGTCCGTGTCATAGGTGTCCGCGGTCGCATACGCTTCCTCTTTCGCCTCCTCGTATTCCGCGGCTGCTCCTTCGCACATTTGGTCGCCCGTTGAAGAATTGGCATAGCTCGACCCGCAGCCGACGAGAAGAACTGCCGCGCATGCGCCGGCTAAAACGCTTTTTAATACTCTTATTTTCATAGTGGACCTCCCATATAAGTTCTCTTATGGCATGCAGTATTAACAGCTCTGAGGATATGTCTGCTCCCCGCTGTCTGCCTTCACTATATGTACAGACAGGCAGTGTGGAATGTTGCAGGGAAAAGTAATATTTTCTTTCTTTTTTATCAGCTGCTGAAACTGCCTGTTATACGGTTGGAAACTTAAAGAATGCTCCGGTGGGGTTTCCGCCGGAGCATCACTAAAGGCAATGTTGCTGCATCATAGAGTATCGGGGTCGATTTCGGTGCCATCCTTCCAGAGTCTGTCAAGGTCATAGAATCCTCTTGACTCCTCATCAAAAATATGAACGATGACTCCCTTATAATCGAGAAGTGTCCAGTTGGCGTTGTGATGACCCTCAATATGATCCGGCTCAAAACCCGCTTTCGTCGCAGCTTCCTCGACACCGTCGACCATCGCGTCCGTCTGATTGACATTCCGTCCCGTTGCAATTACAAAGTAATCTGCCAGCGGTGAAATCGCGTCGATTTCAATGACCTTTATGTCGCTTGCGAGTTTGTCTTCCAGTGCTTTGACTGCAATACCGGCGAGTTTTCTGCTCTCTTCTTTTTCCATATGATGCCCTCTCTTAATATTTGATGAATGAGCCGGAAAGGAGCTACCCGATCCGGCGACAACGATTCTGTGCTTTCAGTTAGCATAATTATACAGCAATATGGCAATTAATTAAATAGCATTTATGCAAATAGACATAAAATGAGCGCGCAAAACCCGAATTGTATGGATTTTGCGCGCGTAAATCTATGCCTGGTTTGAGGCCGGAGTGTCTTCTGCAGTTCAGTGATGTCTGATAGTTTTTCAGACCTGATCAGTGAGCTCTCTTTTAATATGCAGTTCATTGTAATAGTCGAATGCTGCCTGCGAATGTTCATCGATCTCCCCGCCGCCTGACCGGAGGTACGCAAGCATGTCCCGGAGAATCATGTAGCAGCACTCGTCGAGGTCTCTGAATGCGATTTCCCTGATAGGCTTAAGATTCGGAGCCTTATCTCTCAGAGGTTCGATATAGTCAGCGATGAAGACGATCTGTTCGAGCTTTGTCATATTGGGCTGCCCGGTCGTGTGCCAGGTGATGGCCGAGAGAACTTCTTCGTCATCAATATCATACTTCTCTTTTGCAATATAGGCGCCGAGCTTTGAGTGCAGCAGGAACGGGTTGCCCCTCTCCACTTTTGTGATCGGAATATTGTTCTCCTCGCACAGCCGGATCTTTTTCTTGTCGGGAATGCATTTTGCGCAGTCGTGGAGGAGCCCCGCAAGTTCAGCTTTTTCGAGATCCTCGTTGTGGGCCATAGCCAGAGCGACGCTCATATAGCGAACTCCCTGTGTGTGATACCAGCGGCCCCTGTCGAGATACTCCTTGAGGACCTTATTCATTTTCTCACAATTGTATGGGTGAGCCATATGACCTCCTGGGCGAGACTTGAATTAAAACTACTTCCTTCTTGATACTACTCAGCCAGTCGAAATCGAAAATGATACTTTCGCAGGGCGTCGTCGAGCGGCCGGTACTTGAAAATTTCAAGCGCCAGCCTGAAATTTTCTTATGTACCGCTGCCAGCGAGACCGAGCGAGAGCGTCCCTGAGAAAGTACATTTTGCGATGAGACAGCTCCTCAGTTTGTGAGAGGAAGTAGTTTTAGTGAATGATCATTAAGCGTCGGACTGGATATTAACGGTGTCCGCGAGACCGTTATACACGTGGTAGGACTTGATGTAGTTGATGACTTCATCCGGGGCGTAATATTTGACGGTCTTTCCGGCGACGATCCAGTCGCGCAGCTGGTGGGAGGATACGTCGATATTCTCTGTGTTGAGCTTGACGATATCAGCCCCGAAGGTCTCCCGCACGTCCGCGATGGCCTTGTCGAGATCTTCGTCGCTCGTGTGGTTCCTGGTTGCTACGACCAGCGTGCATGCATCACAGATTCTCTGCGGATTTCTCCAGCCCTTGAAGTCGAAGAGAGAATCCGCTCCGATGATGAAATAATAGCGGGTGTCCGGATGCTTTTCGTTCAGTTTTTCGAGAGTAAGGTAGGTGTAGGAGTAACCGTCCTCATTCATCTCCATGGATGAGAATTTAAAATGTGTGTTGGAGGCGATGGCCAGCTTGACCATGTCCATGCGCTGCTCATCGCTTGCCCTTCCCTCCCTGTCCTTTTTATGCGGTGGATTGCCCGAGGGCATAAATACGACGCGGTCCAGGCCGAGCTGCTGGTATGCGTTCTCCCCCAGTATAAGATGACCGATGTGGATGGGATCAAATGTCCCGCCCATGATTCCCACTTTTTTCATTGTTTTTTCCTTGCTTTCGGAAGTTCGATCTTGCGGTTCTTGTCCTTGCCCTGGCGGTAAAGGACGATTTTCTTGCCTATGACCTGCACGACTTCGGATCTCGTGTGCTCAGCGAGAGTCTCGGCGATCTCCCTCGGATCGTCATCGCAGTTCTTAAGGACTCCGACCTTAACGAGCTCGCGCTTTGCAAGTGCTTCGTCGACGTTTTTTTCATTTTCCGTTGTCAGGGAAGCTTTGCCGAGCAGAATGATAGGATCCAGTTCCATAGCAAGGCTCTTGAGATATGCCCGCTGTTTACTCGTCAGCATTTTCTTCCTCCTTGTCCATATCTATATCTTCGCTGTAATAATCAAATTCATGTCCGTACATGCGGACCGTATCGCCCTCATTAATTCCGTTCAGCTTCAGGTTATCCAGTATACCGGTATTTCTGAGCCATTTCTGGAAGAACGTAAAGCCCTTCTCGGAATCCAGGTTTGTATAGCTGAGCATTTTGTCGATCTTCGGACCTTCGACGATAACGATCTGTTTGCCCTTAGCATCCTCTGTCAGAGCAATCGTGGAAGGAAGATCTTCCGTGACCAGCATCTGTTCCGGGAAGT
>JAFRCB010000232.1 GCA_017404585.1 Lachnospiraceae bacterium | reverse complement strand
GCGTCGACAGAAGCACCCTGGACCCCTCCGGAACGGCGCTGCCGGACAGGCAGGCATCTGTCTCCCCTCTCTCCATGGCGGAAAGCATCGCCGTCTCGTCATGATAATCCATCAGCTGCGGGGAAAGGCCTGATTCCGTGCAATAGTCTGTGAAATAATCCAGAAATCCGGCACTGGAAACGTAACCGATTTTAAGCTCTCCTATGGTATCCGCAGTCGGAGACGCAGGGGCGTTGTAGGTGTACACGGAGACCTGCTCTTCCAGAATCGGATTATTGGTAAAGATAAACTCCCTGTCCCGTTCCCCGGTGCGTATAAAATCGATGAGAACATCCACTTTACCGCTGCGAAGATCCTGTTCCATATCAGGCACATTATCATAGCCCACCATCTCAGCCCTGAAGCCGGCATACATGCCGATGGTCTTAGACAGGTGGACATCGTATCCCCGCAGATCTCCATCAGCGCCAATGAAACCGTAGTTTTCCGATTTGAAAAAGCCTATGTGAACGGTATCGCGCTCTGCCACAGCGGACAGGCCGCAAAGTGCAGTTAAAAACAGGATTATGGAAATGAGAGCTTTCTTCCAACGAATGGCGTTCAAACTGTTGCTCATTTTGGCACCCCATCGATTATCGTATTTCTTAACTTTATTATAATCCCAAGTGAGGGGATGGTCAACACTTTATCCATGGTTGGCGATAAAAATATCTCTCTGGATCTGATGAACACATCCAGGGAAATGTGCGTCTCTTCTGCTGTTTTTCAACAGTCATTCTGCTTTCATAAGTCAGCCGTTGATCATGCAGGGCAGGTTGAGTCCATGCTGAAATTTGATAGTTGCCGATGGTGTTGTTTTATGGTAAAATGGCGTTAATCAAAGCTGACACTGAGGAGGCCACACTATGAACCATCGTGGTTCC
Source organism: Lachnospiraceae bacterium (assembly GCA_017404585.1). Lineage (GTDB taxonomy): Bacteria > Bacillota > Clostridia > Lachnospirales > Lachnospiraceae > Chordicoccus. The sequence continues at coordinate 1,716 of JAFRCB010000232.1, read as the reverse complement.
CTTCAAAATACAACTGCCGATTGCGGCTTTGGCAGAGTGGGCAAGGACACAATCTGGATATCCTCCGGCGGCGGTCACAGCATGACACTGCCAGCGTTGCCACATGAGTTGAGGATCGGGCAAGCCCGACGCCCTGATACGACAGGGATGTTGGAATAAGAAAGCATCCTTATCCTCCGCGATATAAGCCAAGCACTCTGGATGAGAAGGTCCTGCGCATTCCTGCCGCGAACTCGCCATGACATCCCGCAAAGGAGTAGCTCAACACACTGAACGAGTCAGGGGAGGCCTTCTCATCTCGGAAACCTCCGCATGCGTTCGACATCAGCCTTCGCCGGATATTCATCAATGATCCCCTCTATTACCGGCTCGTAATCTTCGTCCACTGAATAGATGTCAACATCATAGATTTCTGCGCATTTCCCCCTGTGCAGGTCCATCATATCCTTGAGCTCCTGCATGCTGTATCTGCCTTCAAATGTCTCGCCGGCATATCTTGCTTCACCACCGGGGCCTATGTATATGCCTTCGGCAGTCACATCGAAGAAATACCAATCCATGAAAGCGCCATAGGAAGGTATCTCCCCGGCTTCAATCTTGCGGATCGCCGCGTACAATTCGCAGAATGTCACGGTAGCTGACGCAGATAAGGATCGCCAATGACGCTTCTGTGACATTCATCGTGCTATACTTCTCCCGTAATCAAGAGAACAACAGCGGCGCTGAAGCCGCGAACACCGCCGCTCAACCTGATCGGTATGAAAGAGAGGTAATAAAGATGAGTGAGAATATCAACGAAAAGCTGGACCAGGAACTGAACGAGCAAATCATCCCCCTTACCGAAGAGGAGCTCGCCGAGGTCACCGGCGGCAGCCACAGCTACATCGAAGGCGACACCGGCAAGTATCAAGCCCTATCCACAGACAGTAAGAAAAGCTCCTGCGCAGCGCAAGGGAGGAGTTTTGCATGAAAAAGTCAATCATACTGTTTCTCACCGCACTGATGTGCCTGATTGGCATCAGCGCACAGGCAGACGGAACATCCATCAACTGTTTGATCGAAAACGGCAGTTATATCATCCAAATTGACGATCCTGAAGGCGATCTGGGATGGGTAGCTGACGACATGGCTCAGGATGATTCCGTCGTAAGACTCTACGACGCTGATCTGATTGAGGATACATTTGTTGTCCGGTATGATCCCGTAGGCGACGGCGACGTGACCGTAGGTGTGCGCCATTTCAGCGGCATCGCTTGCGACGAAGTACACACATTTGACCTGCATGTGGAAAACGGTGCGGTAACAGAGAGCACCGGCGGTTCCTTTACTGCTTCTCCAGACCCAACGGAGCAGGATCCACTTATCATCGGCAAATGGTTGGAGAAAGATACCCAGTTCACACAGATGACCATTAAGAAGAACCCCGACGGTAAGGCCTGGGACGTGGAAATTCTCTCCCCCCTGACTCATGGTGCCTATATCTTCAAGGCCACGATTTATTATGACTGCGAGCTTGATTCCTTCGTATACGACAAGGGTAAGATCTGGGATGTTCCGATCACTGAAGAGGAGAACCCCGAACTGGGCGAAGCAAAGATCGCAGGCTCCACCGGCAGCTTCACCATAGGCGGCACCGAGGAAGCGCTCACACTGACCTGGTACAGCGACGTAAATCCCGAGGATAGGGTTGTGTTCGAGAAATCGAAGGCTTTCTCT
>JAFRCB010000231.1 GCA_017404585.1 Lachnospiraceae bacterium | reverse complement strand
CAGCCCATCAGAGTAACGCCGACAGTCGGGTCTGAATCCTTCGCTTTGCCTTCTGCGACAAGCTTCTGAAGGAGCTCTTTAGTTTCTTTTGTCGGGAAATCACCGCAGGTGCCGCAGATCGTTGCACCGGCGAGTTCGGAACCATATTTTGCGATGTACTGTCTTGTGATGACGGAGCCCATGCTGTGTCCGAAGAAGAAGTAGGGGATTCCCGGGAATTTTTCTGCCACAAGAAGCTTCAACTGACGCTCATCATCAACCATAGTCTCGAAACCGGCATCGCCCCAGTCACCCCACGTGTTGTTCAGCATCGCTGTCCTGCCGTGTCCGACATGGTCATCGGCGGCCACGATATAGCCGGCTTCGACGAAGTGCATGATCATGTGCAGGTATCTTCTTGAGTGCTCGCCGAAACCGTGTACGAGCTGAACGATTCCCTTCGGCTTTGCCGCAGGAACATAGATCCAGGCCTGGACATCATCTCTTTTGTTTACAGATTTGAAACTTACTTCATAGAGCATTTTAGTCATCTCCTTTCTGCTCTGTCTTCTCTCAAAGACTCGAATTGGAAGAGTATTGTGCCGGAACTTGTGATTTGCTGGATTTGTAATGCGAAGTTCGGACCATTAACACGTAAATTATCTGACTTCTATTATACCCTGTTGGAGTTAAAAGTAAATGTGTCTAAACGATTTAAAAAATGCGACGGGGCTGTCGCACTGGATTGGGTCTTGACGGTTTTCGTGGGTTTGAGGGCGGAGGCAGCAAAATCCTGATTTCATGGCAAGATAGCTGCCTTTGATCTTGGCGGGTTTCATCAGGGTAAGAGCAAAGGCAACAAAATGGTTAACATAAGTGAAAAAATAGTTGCCTTTCGTGTTTGGGCTTCAACTGTAGAAATTAATATGATCAGTGCTATAATGGTATAAGCAACTAACTATTTGATAAGGAAGGCACCTATGTCAAGAAAGATAATAATCATATCTATCTTCATGATGCTCCTCGGCCTCACCGCCTGCACCAAAAAGTTCGAAGAGGAAGATGTAAAAAAATACATCCGGGATGACATGCACATCTCGTCTTTCAAGATCCTGGGCGGCCCCGTGGATGTCAAGGGCGAGGACGGCTACACGGACCAGGAGTGGACCGTATCGACCGATGTGTTCGACCTCGGGGAAGACCTTGTCTTCCACGTCTACAACGACGTGTACTATTCGATGGAGTGGACCACAAACCGGCTTGATGATGACCTGCTCTACCAAAAGCAGCTTGTATTGCTTGCGAACTGCGAGCTCCCGGACGGTGTGACCACCGAGGATGTGAAGGACAGCAGCGGAAGGCCGTGGTCAGTCTCTTTAGTCTATCCTCTGGCAAATCGATCGGATTTTGCAAATGCCGCCTCCGCCATCACCCGCCTCCAACCCTCTTTTGGCTCCATTCCCGATTTCAAGGACACGGAGTTCTCATTCTGCCTGAAAGTCAAAGTGTCCGACCCTGTAACAGATGCAGGCATCGCTGACAGACAATACTCATTTAATTTCAATAGTAAGACAGCGCCATCCGAGATCTCAGATAGTATTTCGAAACAATCTAATGAATATCTGATGGATTGTATCGAGAAAGGCCTGCTGGACCGGATGGATGAGTACAGCATAGAGGAGCGCAGCGCGGTAATCAACGCGCAGTCAAACAACACTGAGATCAGGCGCATGGACGAGGATACAGCTGCCTACCCCGGCTATGCCTATAACTACTATTACGATATTCCGTATGGGACTTTGTACAGGATACTGGAGCAGGAAGGGTATGAGCTGACCGGTGACTGGAAATCATTTTCGTTTGTGGGCACGGATGGGGAAGTGCATGCATTTACATATGGCGCTGGCCAGGCTGGTGAAGCAACATATGCATACCGTGAAAATGTAATCTCCGTAGATGAAATAAATGCGATTACCGACCTGAACCTTGACGATGGTGCTGAGCTCCTTGAGGTCGTGGTCGACAGTGATATGTTGGGACTCTTTGGTGAAGATGCGGAAACATTTGCATCAAAACTGCTTGCCCTTGACGGCAACTACTATCGGGAAGTCAAAGTTGCAGACGGTGAAGTGCACATAAGGGGCAAGGGCAGGCAGTTCGCAAGGCTGAGAAGGCTCATTGATGACCGTCTCGAAGCACTTGCAAATGAACTCCGCGCTTACAACGGTGGTTACTGCTTTGTTTACGACAACATGAGTCGGGTGTATCAGGGCATCAAGATCCGGTTCGGAGCGGATGTACCGATGGAGACCACCCGGAGAGTCGTCGATGAGGCGGTCGCACTGACAGCATTCAGCCAGATTCTTAACATGGGGAAGGTGTATGATTGGAATTTGGAGGTTGCATTTGCAACATGGAAGGACAGCGAGTCAGAAACTGTGCTCGTCTACCAGCTTCCTAAGGATGAGATAGAGTATGAGGCGGTGTACAGGGCGTTGGAAAGGAGATGACAGCATGAAGAAAATACACTTTGATACCGAAACAGCAGGATTTTACGGCGCCTATTGGAAAAATCCGAATCCCTCTGATGCCGCAATTATTGCCATGATCGGCGATGACCCGGAGGATTATCTGGCCAGAAAGTGTGTCGCATGGCTGCAGAAGAAGGGCCTGAATGTCATGACCATGTCGCCGGCAAAGAAGGATTATGGCCATCACAACTACCCGCTGGAGCGAATCGAGACGGTAGCAAAATGGCTGCTTGCAAATGGCAACAGCAAAGTCGGCATCATCGGCGCCTCAACGACGGGCATGCTGGCCCTGGTGGCAGCTTCTTATATTCCGCAGATCACCATGACGATCGCGTTGACACCGAGCGATTTTGTGTGGCAGGGCTTTATGCGTGGCAAGAAGGACGGCTGTGACGAGTGGCCGGTACCTGGGGAGTCTACGATCTCATACCGCGGTGAGCCGCTGCCTTACATGCCCTTCGTCTATCAGCACCCGGACTACTGGCATATGATTGAGGAGGATACAAAGGGGTCTGGAGACATGATCCGCTCAAGAAAGGTCTTTGATGATTCCGAGGCAGCTCACCCGCTCACTGAGGATGAGATGATCAAAGTCGAGAATATCTATGGTGTTCTCCTGCTCGTCGGCGCGGAGGATGACGGCCTGTGGGATACGTGCCGATACATCCGGCGCATGGATGAGAGACTAAAGAGCAGACCGCATCTGTGCAGGTATAAAGTGATGACTGACAAGCATGGCACTCACTTTGTGTTCCCGGAGTCTCTGATCAGATCACTGGTGCCCGGTTCTTAGCGTATTATAGGGCTGTGCTTCCGGGATGCGAAGAGGTATCCGGATGCGTGCCGGAGGACGAGGATCGATATAGATATTAAAGTGTCGAAGCTGATAAGGATTTGGCTGCGCGAGTGAGGACGAGAATCGATATAGATATTAAAGTGTCGAAACTGATTAGGATTTG
>JAFRCB010000230.1 GCA_017404585.1 Lachnospiraceae bacterium | reverse complement strand
GCGGCTTTTGGGGTGAAGAATTGTGAAATCCTTCGCTATGATTTCTGAGCAACACAGTATCTGTTCACACTCAATTCCTTCATCCAAAGACAGCCGTCTCCCTGATAACCGGCTGTAAACACCAACACCCTCACGGCTTTTCGCCGAGAGGGTGCTTTTTCTTTATATCATAATTCTTCAGCGGCTTATTCAGTCTTTTTCATCCACCTATTATATCATTTCAGTTGCTTACTCAATCATTTTCGGATCTTTAATGTCTTCAGATATGCTTTCTGCTCCGGTGTGATCCGATAACTCTCGACCGCTTTCTGAATGGCTCTGTTGTGAGTCTGACTGTCAAGCCGCTTTTCCTCAATAAAAGGAAGTATCGTATCATACTGCTTGGCCAGCGCTGTAGCAAAATACCAGGCAGCCATCATGCTGATGTAGTACTCCTCGGATTTTATCCCCGCTACCATCTCCGGGTAAGACGGATCAAAATCCTCATCCAGGTAGTGCTGCATCAGCATTCCTATGCCAAAGCGGACCGTATATGTCCTGTCCGAACGCATCCACTCACGAATGAGCGGCAGCAATTCCTGCCGCTTCTTCTTAAAAACAGTTGGCGACATCTGGTCACATGTCGCCCAGTTATCCACATATGGCAGGAACTTTTCCACATTCATGATGCAGGTCTCAAAGTCCTTAATGCCGGAAATGATAAACGCATGCAGCTGATTCTCATCAAAATACTTGTGCGGGAGGTCCTGAAGGAACTCGCCTATGTCCTCTCTCCTGCCGTATTCCCGCGCGAGCTTTCTGAGAGCCGGAGTACGGACGCCAATCATTGATTCCGTTTCGACCGTCGGTATTAGTTTTGCCTGAAAATCCCGGTAAGGCACGTCCTGAAGCTCAAATAATCTTTGACATATTTCTTCTCTTATCATAATTTCCTCATCTTGAGACTAAATAGTTGCCTTTGGTCTTGGGGAGTTTCATCGGGTCGATGGCAGAGGCAACTGAATTCCTGCTTCTGAGGTCATATAGTTGCCTTTCGTCTTGGTGAGTTTCATCGGGTCGATGGCAGAGGCACATAACTCATGCGCTTAGCATCCTGTGACCTACTACAGCAGCTTCACCACACAAACGGAATCAGTCGATACTTCACCTTCTTCTTGTACTCCCTGTATCCGTCAAGCCCTTCCTCCAGCACCTGCTCCTCATTCTTGATTCTCTTTGTAATAATCGGGAAGTAAGCCAACATGATTACAAATGATATGACTGAGCCGAGAATGAGCGGCATCATCAGGAAAATAATGAGCGTGGTCATGTACATTGGATGGCGGACAATCCCGTAGAGTCCTGTGTCGACCACCTTCTGATTCTCCTGAACTTCGACGGTCCTTGAAAGGTAGGTATTCTCCCTGAGCACTTCCGCGTAAAGTGCGTAGCCGATAAGGAAGATGACCGCGGCTACGCAGCTGACCGGAAAGGGCAGCATCATAAAGTTGAATCTGAAGCAGAACCCGGCAGTGATGAACGCAGCAAGGAACATGATCCCGCTGAAAAGTATGACAGACCGCTGCTCGGATTCTGTTTCTTTTACACTTAGGCGCTTTTCTAAAAGCTCCGGATTTTTCGCCATCATGACAAGGCCGGCGCCGAACATGGGGATGAACAAGATTCCCATGAAAATCCAGGCCTGCGGATAGCGGAATGTTCCGGCAGGTGCAAAGAGCAGCACTCCGAGAAGTATCACTCCCGCTATAAATCTGGTGATTGCCCTGATAAATAATTCTTTGCTCATGTTTAACCTCCGATGACCACTTGCTGCATCATGTCCTTAATGAGCGTGCGTTTGGCTTGCCACATAAAGCTCCGTCATATCTTCACACGACGCTCTTTGTCTTTACTCACACCCAACGACTCCACATAATCGAGGATAATGCGGTTGACCTCACCGGGTCGGTCTACTTGTCCTTACTCGCACCCAGCAACTCCACAAAATCCCGGATGATGCGGTTGACCTCACCGGGCCGGTCTACATTGGCATTATGGCCCGCACCGCGGATCCAGTAAAGAGGAAGCCCCTCATGCTTCGCCCACCTCTTGTTATAACTTTTTGCCGAACCGGATTCATCCCGGGTTCCGCAGATGAGTATTGCGGGGCAGTCGATCGCATAGGGCAGATCTGCCTCCATCGCATCGGCGAGCATACCGGTGCCGTGGCCGGACAGGCGGCAGTACTCGTCTTTGGTGTAGGAATCCACGAAGTGCCGCATGAGAGCCTGCCCATATCGGGTCTTTGAGACACCTTTAGTGCCGAGCTCCCTAAGCATGCTCCACGGGAACGCGCGGTACATGGGCTCGGTCCGCTTGAGAAGCCATATTTCGAGGCCGGTCACATAGCGGCGCTTCAGCGGGGCGGAATCGATAGAGACAAATCCGACTGCTTCCCCGGGGAACTGTTCCATGAAGCACTGGCTGACGTAACCGCCCATGGACTGACCGATCAGCACCGGCTTTTTGATCTGTTCCCGCTCAACTATTTCGTGGAGCCACCGGCTCTTATCCATGAGGGTGAAGTCGAGGGCAAACGGCCTCGATTTTCCATGCCCCGGTGCATCCCACGCAAACACATTGTATCTCCCTCGGAATGCTTTCACCTGCTTGTCGAACAGGTGGTGATCGGCGGTCAGGCCCGGGAGCATGACCAGGGTGATTCGGTCGGGCTTAATGTCATTTGTCCAGTAATGAATGTTTCCGGACCGGGTTTCATAGATGTGCTCAGTCATCTTGAGTTCTCCTTCCTGAGTTAGGGCAGAGGAAGAATGTCGCTTCTAAGTCAGTCTGAAACAGCTGCCACTGATATAATATTACCACTTAGAAGTGGAAATGGGACAGTTCTTTTCGCGTGAAGCATTGGTTCAGGCTAGCTGTTATCGCACTCCGTTTCCGGAGCAAAGCATCCATCTTCGTGAGAAAAACATTGCAGGTCCTTCCCTGTGAGATCAAAAAAGCTTTAGCTTTTTTAAAGCTCACAGAAAGGACCTGCGTTTTTCGATGAAGATGATGTTTGCGACGGATTCTGAGCTTCGCTGCAGCCCGCCTGTATTATTTCTTCACGCGAAAAGAACCATCCCCATCATTCGTCTTATTTCTCGGCAACTGCCTCGATCTCACAGAGCACGCCCTTCGGCAGTGTACGGACCGCGACACAGCTGCGGGCAGGACGCGAAGTAAAGTACTTTGCGTACACTTCGTTGAACGCAGCGAAATCACCCATATCCGCAAGGAAGCATGTGGTCTTAAAGACCTTTGCATATGAGCTTCCGCCGGCTTCAAGAATTGCTCCGACATTCCTGCAGCTCTGTTCTGCCTGAGCAGCGATTCCTTCCGGTATCGAGCCGTCTGCCGGATCTACCGGGATCTGACCGGATGTAAAAATAATACCGTTCACTTCATATGCCTGCGAATACGGACCAATCGCGGCGGGTGCTTTTGTGGTTTCAATGACTTTCATATTTTTCTCCTTTCATACAGACACCGTCTAATGCGACAGTCCCCAATTCACTTTTAAGCCTGCAGATACTCCAGATAAATCTGGGCAAGACCACCATTCGATGTCTCACGATACTTCTCGTTCATGTCCAGTCAGGTGCGGTACATAGTCGCCACGACTTCATCAAATGATATCTTCCGAGTCTCATACAGGAACCTCGACAGATTGACCGCGCTCAGCGCACGCATCGCGGCGACAGCATTTCGCTCTATGCAGGGGATCTGCACAAGCCCGCCGACAGGGTCACAGGTCAGTCCGAGGTTATGCTCCATCGCGATCTCGGCTGCATACTCGATCTGGTCGATGCTCAGCCCGTAGAGCTGGGCGACGGCCGCTGCCGCCATGGAGCAAGCGCTCCCGATTTCCGCCTGGCAGCCGCACTCAGCGCCGGAGATGCTGGCATTTGTACGGATCACATTGCCGATGAGGCCGGCGACAGCAAGCGCATCAAGGATCTCCTCCTCCGGAAAGCCTCTGTCCTTGTACATATAATAGAGAATCGAGGGCAGAACGCCGCAGCTGCCGCAGGTCGGTGCGGTCACTACGACTTTTTCAGCCGCATTCTCTTCGGCTGCGGCATAAGCATAGGCCGCGATGACCCTGTTCATAGCAACATCCGCGCTCTCATTATAGCAGCGCTTCTCGTACAGGAACTTCGCTTTTCTTGTCAGGCCCAGCCCGCCGGGGAGAACCCCTTCCGTCTTAAGACCGCGCCTGATCGACTCCTGCATGGCATGCCAGACCGTGCGCAATTTTTCGCGCAGCGTGTATCCTTCCAGAATATATATCAGCTGAATGATCTTGATATTCTCCTGATTGCACAGGGCGACGATCTCCGAAAAATTCTTCTGCGGGTAAACTTCCTTGTCCTCATCAGAGGCTTCATTTTCAATGCGGATCGACCCGCCGCCGATACTGAAAATCCGCACAGCCGCAATCTCTTTTCCGTTCTTAAAGGCCTTAAAGAGCATTGTGTTCGGATGCGGCAGATCTTCCTCTTTTGTCTCCCGGTCGAAAACCACCTTCGCGCCGGGCAAGCCCTCTCTTATGGCCTTGCTGGTGCCGTGCCCCTCGCCGGTGAAGGCCAGAGAGCCGAACAGTGTGACCTCGTACGCGTCGGCATCCGGGTAACGGGCGCCGAAAGTCCGCGCGGCATGATAGGGACCGACTGTGTGTGAGCTTGAGGGGCCGTTACCTATTTTGTATACACTTGTTATGCTATTCATCTAAGTGGCAGCTCCTTTCCCTGTTTTTTCAATCGAGGAATTCCACCTTTTGATAATCATAAGCCCTCTTTATTTTTTTAAGCAGCTTATGATGTAATTCTACCACAAATCCACGCGTAAAAGGACGGTTCTTTCAAGTGAAAAGAACCGTCCCCAAATCACCGCTATATTATAACTCTTCCAGCTTCTTGATCAGCTTATCAAAACCATAGATTTCCAGCGTCGTCTTGCCGGCCTTCAGCTCCTCCACGAGCTTCTCCTCCTTGGCGAACTTGGCCTGCGCCTTCTCAAACACCTGATCCTCCTTCTCACGCGGGATCACGACCACACCGTCACAGTCGCCGAGCACCATGTCGCCGGGGTTAACGCGGACCCCGCCGCAGGTCACAGGCACATTCACCTTTCCGAGGCTTGCCTTCACGGTGCCTGACGGATTGAATCCTCTGACAAATACCGGCAGGCCAAGCTCCTTAATATCCTCGGAATCACGGCAGCTGCCGTCGATGACCACGCCCGCGATACCCCGCATCTGGCAAGCCAGCGCCATAATATCGCCAAAGTGGCCGGCCTCCGTATAACCGTGGCAGTCAAGAATCAGCACGTCACCCGGCTCGGCTGCATATATTCCCTGATGGAGGGCAAGATTGTCGCCCGGATAGCACTGCACCGTGACCGCTCTTCCGAGCATTCTCGACTTCGGGTCGATCGGCTTGATGCCGGAATCCATTGTGCCCTGACGAGGCACGTCTGTATTGTTGTCTGCCACATTACCGGTGGGCAGGACCAGCAGTTCTCTGCGCTTTTCTTCAGTAAGAATCATAATCTGTCTCCTCGATGTCTTTCTTTATTCTGCTTCTTTAATCTGGTCATAGTTGTCATTAAGGATGCCGTTCTGGCGGTCCTTCATGAGACGGTAAGGTACGGATACAATGAGCGGGATCAGCATGACCGGTCCGACGATGGTCGTGAATGTGCCGTATCCGTATTTGATGATATTCAGGAGGCCGAAGGAGCTTCCGAATGTGCAGATCAGGATGAAAATGATGGCAATGACGAATTTTCTCGAGAACCCGTTGCTCTTCGGCAGCGCTTTCGCGATTATCGGCTCAAAGCGGTTGCATACTGTGAAAATGAAGGCAACGCTGCTGCTCAGCATAGCTGAGATTGCAAATACCACATACAGGATCCTGGAGATAAATCCCGCATTTGACAGATTGTCAATTGCCCAGAGGGTCGGAATTTCTTCCTGAAGAATACCCGGCATACCGGATGCAAATATGAATGTGAAGATCATTGTTGACAGCGCGCAGAGCAGAGCGGTCACAAGAGATTCCACGAAAACATCTTTTCTTGTGTTGATGATGCCGATCGACGCCGGAACGCAGGCTTCATATCCGTTCATGAAGAAAACTACGATCATCAGCATGGAGAACCATGCGCGAGGAGCCGTGTATCCGAACTCTGTGTAAGATACATGGCTGCTCAGGAACTCGAGAGCGCCGGGAGTTGCATTGCCCAGGCAGATCACAGCGACATAGCCGCAGATTACAAGGATGCAGATGCCGAGAACTGTGCCGACTTTGCGGAGCAGGTCCGCGCCCCAGAGGGCCAGCAGAAGGACCGCCGAGCAGAACAATACGGTTCCTAGCATTTTCGGAATGCCGAACATTGTGTTGAGCAGGATCGCCGTTGTGGAAATCTGTGCGGACAGGGCAATCAGGACGACCACGATGACCTGGATTTCCTTGAAGGTGCCGAAGAATATCTGCAGCGCCTTGTTGCGATAAATTGTGTTGTAAGCTTCGCGGTAAGTTTTCGGCTTGTAGATCCGGTTAATTTCGAAGAGCAGCAGGTTGAAAATGAAGCACAGCAGACCTGCCACGATCGGACCAATGATGACGCCGATATAGCCCTTATTCAAAAAGTACGATACTGTCTGTGTGCCGGATGCGAATCCCGGACCGACATAGGCGCTGTACATGACCGCGCAGATGGAAAAGACGGCTGCAAATCCGGACTGCTTTTTTACTTTTTCCATGGTTTTCCCCTTTCTTCCCGATTACGCTTCCTTTGACTGCAGATGGTGGTAGCCGAGCTTCTCTCTCGCTGCCTTCAGCGTGCTGCCGTTCTTCACTTCAGCGATAATCTTCTGTTCTGTCTCCTCAATTTTCTTTGCGATCTTCAGGATTTCGCCTGCCACCTCAGCGGGGATACACAGTGCGCCGGAGTCGTCGCCGAGGATGATATCGCCGGGACGGACCTGTACACCGGAGATCGCTACCGGGACATTCACTTTGTCAACTTCCACTCGCTCCTTGCCGGTGACCATGTATTTGCCCTTTGTGTAAATTGCGTAATCCAGTTCTTTGATTCCGTTCACGTCGCGGCATACGCCGTCGATCAGCGTGCCCTCAATGCCCTTGGTCTTTGCCGTGTATGTCATGATATCTCCCCAGACTGTGCAGTAGTTGCGTCCGGCGTTATCGATAACGACCACCTGACCCGGCTCCACATCATCGATAAAGTCTCCGACTGTTCCCTTCACCATACCACACGGTACATAATGGACCGTAAATGCCTCACCACAGATCTTGTACCCCGGGATGACCGCCTGAATTCCCAGCAGGCCGCACGGGATTCCCAGTTTATCCATTGCATCGGAGATGCTTGCCGTATCCATCTTACGGATCTCTTCAATCAGTTCTTTCTTCATTC
>JAFRCB010000229.1 GCA_017404585.1 Lachnospiraceae bacterium | reverse complement strand
GCGTCCCTGATGCAGGCCGCCAGCGTCGACTTCCCGCTGCAATTCTCTCCGATAATGCCGATCACCATTTCAAACATCCTCCCGCTTCCGCAGCCGGTACGGGCGCATGGCTACCCGTCCCTGGCCGCAACAATGAGTGACCTTTCGTTCACTTATTATAGTGAACGAAAGGTCACTTGTCAATGCCCTACATAATAACTAACAGTTCATTCTTACCAAAACGCCCCGGACCTTATCGGCCCAGAGGCGTTACTTTTGAATTCACATCATCTTAAAATGCAAGAAAGCATCAATTATCGCCTCTTCCTTTTCCTTCGGGGTGTCAGGAGACCGACTGTCTTCACTCTTTGGCAGATTATAGTTCTGCCGCTCGATGATCCCACATTTCTGTTTTGTCTTCGCGATATTCAGATGAGTCACATGGAATCCGTACTTCTCCTGCACCCATGCCTGGATCTCTTCGTATGTAGCCTTACTCTCCGCAGCGGTTACGTCCAGCTCGTCCATATCGACCTGGACACTGATATGATGCTTCGCTTCAGAAAGTTTGGACAAAAGACATACCGTCTCCACATGCATCGTCTGCGGAAACAGATCCACCAGACAATACCTCTTCACTCTCCAGCCGTTCGCCCGCAGGGTTACCATGTCCCGCTTAAAACTTGAAGCCTTGCAGGATATATACACCATCTCACCGACGCCGTAGTCGATGATCTGCGAAAGGGCCTTCGGATTAATTCCTTCCCTCGGCGGATCAAGTACAATGTAATCCGGCTTCTCCGGAAGCTCCGCAAGTTTTTCGAGTACGTCACCCGCGATGAACTCACAGTTCGTGATACCGTTAAGCGCGGCATTCTCTCTGGCAGCATCGACAGCCTCAGGGATCAGCTCTATGCCGTAAACCTTTCCGGCGACCGGGGAAAGCACCTGTCCGATCGTGCCGGTTCCGCTGTAGAGGTCATAGAGTACCGGGGCTTCTATTCTGTTTTCGTTTGTATACGCTTGTTCCGTCTTCGCGGAGATGTCTCCGCTGCCACCGTTTCCACCCGGTATGCCTCCCGTCACATATCTACGCACCGCGTCATAAAGAACTTCCGCACCGGGGGTGTTGGTCTGGAAGAAGGAAAATGCAGTCACCTTGAACTTAAGTCCCAGAAGCTCCTCATAGAAATACTCTTTTCCGTAGAGAGACTTTGCGTAATCTACCTTGACCGCGTCGGACATTTTGTCGTCAATCGCGTGGAATATGCCGGCATAAGATCCCTCGATCGGCAGCGCGAGAAGTCTCTCCGCCCAGTCGGAGAAATCATGCTCCTGCTGCGAAGATGTCACTATATAGACAAGCAACTCTCCCGTCGTCTGTGACCGACGGACAAGCAGGAAGCGCAGAAAGCCTTTATGGATCTTTTTGTCATACTTTTTAAGCCCCATCTCACGGCAGTAATCTAGGGTCGCACCCAGAACCTTACGCACATCCTCGTGGGCCAGCGCACAGGAGTGGGCATTCAGGACCGTGTAGGTCGTATTGCGCCTGTGAAGCCCCAGGGTCAGCGGACCGTTCTCCACATCATCACCGAAAGAGAATTCCATCTTATTGCGGTATTCAAATTCCAGTGGGCTTCTTAAGATTCCGTCATATACGGCATCGTCCACCACTTCTTCAAGCAGGCGTCGGACCATGTCCTCCTTCATGGCAAGCTGATCTTCATAGGGCATGGTCTGGCAAAGGCAGCCGCCGCACAGCGGAAAATTGTCGCAGACCTTCTCCCGGGTCTCAAGCGGAGACTTCTCAACGATCTCAAAGAGCCTGCCCTCCACCCGGTCCTGGTGCTTTTTGAATATTCTGCAGCGGATTCTCTGTCCGGGCAGCGTATTCTTTACCGTCAGTTTCTGACCTTCCTCGGTCTTATATCTTCCGCAGTTCGGATAATCCACTCTCTCAATCACGCACTCTGCTACATCTTTTCTCTTTAACATGTATATCAATATTTCCTTTCGGATCATTTTTCTCACAAAGTACGACTATCATACACAATAATACCGGCAACTGCAAGCGTGACACGCCTCGCCCTGCCGGTTAGTGCTGTAAAAAAGAGACCGCCCTAAGGCAGCCTCTTCCTGCTATTTCTTTTTGATTGATTATTCCTCTGTTGCCTCTGCCGGAGCTTCCTTCTCAGCTTCCTCTTCTGCCGGAGCTTCCTCTGCGGCTTCCTCAGCCGGAGCCTCTTCTGCAGCTTCCTCAGCAGCCGGAGCTTCCTCTGCAACTTCCTCTTCCACTACAGACTCAACTTCCTCGTCATCGAAGTCATCGTCAAAGTCATCATCGAAATCATCGTCTGCAGCTTTCTTCTTGACTGCGCTGACGACTTTTCCGGCTGCTGCTTTCACCTTATCGGCAGCCTCTTTGACCTTTTCCTTAGCTGACTTCTTCGGAGCATCGTCTTCCTCATCTTCCTCATCCTCGAAGAGATCATCTTCTTCGTCCTCGAAATAATCATCAAAGTCATCGTCAAAGTCGTCTTCGAAATCTTCAAGATAATCCGGTGTGAAGAAACGATATACCGCGTAGGCGATAGCTGCTACTGCTGCGACACATCCGATGATGGCAAGGATCCAAAGGATAGTCTTTCCCTTTTCTTCCTTACGTGCCTCATCCTGTAATCTGATGCGGGCAAGAATCTCATCAATCTTATTATTCATAAATAGCACCGTCCTTTCTGAATACTGCCATAATTATATCACGCCCACTCCAAATTTGCACTAATTTGAGCATAAAATTGTCTTTTTTTTGTCGAATTTAACCTCTGATTTACAATTCAGAAGCAGGGCTTTCGCTCCGTCTTCACTCAGTCTTCTGCCTTCTCGAGTTTTGCAAATGCGGCAAACATTTTCTTCACGCCCCAGGCCGGAAAATCGACTGTTACCTCGTAATCACGGCCGCCGTCGCGGATGTTCGTGACCGTTCCCAGACCGAATTTTTTATGACGCACCTTATCGCCGACACCGTAGGACAGCACACCGCTTTCGACTGCGGGTAAGGGCGTCTTTTTCCTGTAAGGATTGCTGTATGGGGAATAGGTCGAAGATCCGTAACCGGACTTTTCTTTTCGGTCATTCTGCGGTTTAGGGGCGTAAGCCGACTTGTTGATCGCATCTCTCATATCGGATCCAAGTCCGCCCTTCGGGGCAGGCACAGCGGGTTTAGGAGCCGCTGCCCGTGGCTGGTCAATGCTGTCTCTGGAAATCTCTCTGACGAATCTGGACACCGGATGCGGCTCATACTCTCCCCTCACCATTCTTGCATATGCCGCCGTCATGATGAGTTCTTCTCTTGCCCGGGTGATCCCGACATAGCAGAGTCTTCTCTCCTCCTCGATCTCTTCATCGGGGTTCTCAGCCCGGATGGACATGGCGCTCGGGAAAAGCCCCTCCTCCATTCCCGCCATGAAAACGATCGGGAACTCCAGACCTTTAGCCGAGTGAAGTGTCATGAGAAGTACTCTGTCATCACCGTCGTCGACAGTATCAATGTCCGCGATCAGGGCTACTTCCTCAAGAAAGCCTGACAGAGTAGGATGTTCGGCTGTCTCGCCGTAGGAAGCGGCTTTCGAGATGAGTTCGTCAAGGTTCTCCAGCCTCTCTCTTGACTCTTCGGTGTCCTCCACTTCAAGTTCTTTGCGATAACCTGTGTCCTTAAGGATCTTTTTTATGAGCTCCTCAACTGTCAGTTCTTTGGCATCCTGCCTTAAATCATTGATAAAGTCCGTAAAACCTCGGACTTTTTTTGCTGTAGCCGAAGACAGAGACGAAATGTTGTCTGCGGATAAAGCCGCATCAAAAAATGAGCAGCCGGAATCAAAGGCATATGTGCTGATCTTTGTGATCGTCGTCGCGCCGATGCCACGTCTCGGCACATTTATAATACGGGTCGAAGCCACGTCGTCGACCGCGTTATCAATCGTCTTCAGATATGCAAGAACATCCTTGATTTCGCGTCTGGAGTAGAAATTCACACCGCCGACCAGCTTGTATGGCACATTGAGGAAAAGACACTTTTCTTCAAATAGCCGCGACTGAGCATTTGTCCGATAAAGGACCGCGAAGTCCTTATAGCTGCGCTCACCGCTCCGCACACGTCTTCCTATCTCGGATGCAACAAACTCAGCTTCCTCGTACGCGTTCTCGAACCGTACAAAGCGGACACGGTTCCCTGTCCCGTTCTCGGTCCAGAGACGCTTGCTTTTGCGGCCCCGGTTGTTTCTGATGACTTCATTTGCACAATTCAGAATATTCTGGGTGGACCGATAGTTCTGCTCGAGCTTAATGACCCGGGATTCAGGAAATATCTGCTCAAAGTTCAGGATATTGCGAATGTTGGCACCTCTGAACTTATAGATACTCTGGTCATCGTCACCGACTACGCAGAGGTTCTTGTACTTACCGGCCAACAGACTTACGAACCGGAACTGGGCAGTGTTCGTGTCCTGGTATTCGTCGACCATCATATAGCGGAAGCGCTCGCGGTACAGGTCAAGGATCTCAGGATGCTGCTCGAACAGAATGACCGTGTTCATGATGAGATCATCGAAGTCCATGGCATTGTTCTCCCTGAGGCGCTTCTGGTACTCATCGTAGATGTCAGCAACCTGGCCGGTCATGTAGTCTCCCCTTGTCATCCTGGCATACTCATCCGGTCCGACCAGCTCATTTTTTGCGCCGGAAATCATGCCGAGCGCCGTGCGCTCCTTGAGAAATTTGGTGTCGATCCCCCGCCGCTTGAAGATATCCTTCATGACCGACAGCTGATCATCTGTATCATAAATCGTGAAATACCGTGTGTACCCTGCCTCCTCGGCATGCCGCCGCAGAATGCGGACGCAGCATGCGTGGAAGGTCATGACCCATATTTCTCTGGATCCAAAGCCGATCATGTCATCGACGCGGCTCCGCATCTCATCAGCGGCTTTATTCGTGAAGGTTATCGCGAGAATGCTGTAGGGATCAACACCGCAGACATTGATGAGATAGGCGATGCGGTGAACGAGGACGCGGGTCTTGCCCGAACCTGCCCCTGCAAGAATCAGGACAGGCCCTTCCGTCTGAAGGACTGCCTCCTGCTGTTCTTTATTTAGACGAGTAAGAATGTCGTTCGTTTCCATTTTTTCTCCTGCTTCTCAATATATTGGACCCGGGTCAGCGTCAGCTGACACAATTCCGGAACAAATTGCACATGATGTAAGATATTTTCAGGATTGCAGGAGTTGCCCTGGCAACGAAGCAATCCTTATCGCAGGGAATCATCAAAGATATTTGACGCTTCCGGCATTGTATTAGTATATCATAAGAAGCCGTTTTCGAAAAACCCTTGTAACATAGTTTTAAAAACTGTATGATAGTAATGTAATCATCTACGTCACCTATTCGGAGGTGCAACACATGGAAACATCAGAAAAAAAAGTACTGCTGGATATGATACAGGGCTTCAACACGATCGATTTCATCACACCTGAGACTGTTCCCGACATTGATCTCTACATGGATCAGATCACAACGTTTATGGATACTCACCTTGCCTCGTGTAAGCGCTATCCTGACGATAAGATCCTGACAAAGACGATGATCAATAATTACACCAAGAACGGTCTGATTCCTCCACCTGTAAGAAAAAAATACTCGAAGGAGCATCTGCTGCTCCTCATCTTCGTCTATTATATGAAAGATTTCCTCTCGATCAGCGATATCAAGACACTGATCGAGCCAATGACTGACAGATTTTTTAAGCGGACAGATGAGGGTATCACGCTGCACGAGATATATCAGAAGATCTGCGGACTGGAAAAAGCTCAGATCGACCCTATCATAGAGGACCTGAACAGCAATCTCGGCACAGCGCTTGAAGCATTTGCCGACGTTGATGAAGATGACAGGGATTATCTGCAGACATTCGCGTTCATCTGCCTGCTCAGTATTGATGTATATGTCAAGAAGCAGCTGATCGAGCATCTGGCGGATGAGATCGCTGAAAAACACGACCCTAAGAATAAGAGAAAATAAAAACTTCCCATTTGCAGTAACCTGACAGCCGAAATCGATACTTTACGATAAGGCTGCCCATATAACTGCAAGTGGGAAGTTGTCAGACTGCACGTTACGCCAACGCCCTACGCATGGCGGCGCGCAGGTTCTCCTCTGCATGGAGCATCGCCTCCGCCGATG
>JAFRCB010000228.1 GCA_017404585.1 Lachnospiraceae bacterium | reverse complement strand
TATACCGAAGTCCGGTGACCGTTGTGCCCGGGACCGACTCATAGACAAACATCTCATTGCGTTCAAGCCTTGTGATACCGGAGAACGTCTTCACCTTATACAGATCGCCTTCATGTTCAAAGTCAGAAAGTTTTGTTTTTGATGCAAGTTCATAATTGCCAAAGCTGATGCTTCCGTCCGCTTCTGTGCGGATCAGTTCATTGATAACCGCCATGGTAATACCTCTTATAGAATAGTGCAGGTCAATGTTACATATAAGATGCCTGCCGGCATTATTCAGCCGGCAAGTCCCTTTTACTCCTTAGAAGATTGAAATGTGATCTCGCCCTTTATCACACGCACCGTGACTTCGCTGCCTTCCCGGACCTCTCCGGTCAGGATCATATCAGAAAGAGGATTCTCGATCTTCTCCTGAATCTTCCTCCTGAGCGGACGCGCGCCGTACTTCGGTGAGAATCCGGCCTCCGCTATCTGCTTTTTAACAGAGGCTGTGATTTTGAGGTCGATATTCATCTCGCTCTTAGCCCTGTCTGTCAGCTCCTTTGTCATAAGGCCGACAATCTGCTCCACCTCTTTTTTATTCAGCATGTGGAAAACAATGATCTCATCAATACGGTTCAGGAATTCCGGCTTGAATATCCTTCTGACCTCGGACATGACACCGCTCTTCATCCGCTCGTAGTCAGCCTTCTCATCATCCCCGGCTCCGAACCCGAGCCGCTTCGGCTCAACGATTGACTGAGCGCCGGCGTTAGAAGTCATAATGATGCAGGTATTCTTGAAATCGACCTTCCTCCCGTGGGAATCCGTTATGTGTCCTTCATCAAGGACCTGAAGCAGAATATTGAACACATCCGGATGCGCTTTTTCTATCTCATCGAACAGGATCACGCTGTAAGGATGACGTCGTACCTGCTCCGAAAGCTGACCTCCCTCATCGTAGCCTACATAGCCGGGCGGCGATCCGATCATCTTGGAGACACTGTATTTTTCCATGTACTCTGACATGTCGACGCGAATCAGATTCTGCTCAGAACCGAATACCGCTTCGGCTACCGCCTTGGAAAGCTCGGTCTTTCCTACACCGGTCGGCCCCAGGAAAAGGAATGACCCTGTCGGACGATTAGGATTCTTGATTCCGACACGCCCCCGCTTCACAGCCCCGGCAACTGCGCGAATTGCCTCATCCTGACCGATCACCCTCTTATGGAGCTGCCGTTCCAGCCTTGCGAGCCTCCTGGATTCAGCCTCCGCAAGTTTGGCGACCGGTATCTTAGTCCAACCGGAAACGACTTCGGCGACTGAATTCTCGTCGACGGAGAGGGGCCCCTTTCGTCCGCCTTCCCCCATCTTCTTCATTAGTTCGTCGCTTCTTTCCTTCACGGCCTTTTCTTCATCCCGGTAAGCGCGGGCAGACTCAAGATTGCCCTCGACAATTGACCGCTCCTTGAGCTCCCTGAGTTCCATCATTTTCTGCCTCAGTTCGACCAGTCTGCCTGTAACTTTGAAATTGCCGAGCCTGACCTTTGAGGCAGCTTCATCAATAAGATCTATAGCTTTATCCGGAAGAGATCGATCATTGACATACCGTTCGGACAAATTGACCGCAGCGGCAAGGGCTTCGTCCGTAATTGCAACTCCGTGGTGGGATTCGTAGTAAGGTCTGAGTCCCTTCAGTATTTCCAGTGCTTCCGCCTTAGTGGGTTCCTCCACCTGCACGGGCTGGAATCGTCTCTCAAGCGCAGCGTCCTTCTCAATATACTTCCTGTACTCGTCGATCGTAGTTGCTCCGATCATCTGTATCTCGCCGCGGGAGAGTGACGGCTTCAAAATATTAGATGCATCAAGTGCACCCTCCGCGCCGCCTGCTCCGATCATAGTATGCAGCTCATCGACGAAAAGAAGTATGTTGGAACTCTCCGACACCTCCTTAACGACATTTTTTATCCGCTCCTCAAACTCACCGCGGTATTTAGTCCCGGCTACCATGCCGGACATGTCAAGCATTATGAGGCGCTTATCGCGCATTTCCTCCGGCACGATTCCCCATGCAATGCGCTGGGCAAGGCCCTCCACGATTGCAGTCTTTCCGACGCCCGGTTCTCCTATCAGACAGGGATTGTTCTTAGTTCTCCTGCTCAGGATCTGCATGACCCGTCCGATCTCAGCCTCTCGCCCTATGACCGGGTCGAGCAGTCCCTGCTCTGCCTGGCTCGTGAGATCGCGGCCGTATTTTTCGAGTGCCGATCCACCGTTCTCTCCCTGCCCGGACGCCTTTACTTTAGCAAATGTCTTCTCATCAATCGTCCCCTCTTCCCCCATCGCGGCAATTGTGTCCGCATAGAGTTTTCGAAGATCGATCCCCATTGTGTGCAGAAGCTTGGCCGCCACGCACTCGTTGTCAGAAAGAAGCGCAAGCAGTATATGCTCGGTTCCCGGCTCGTCGGAGCGGAACTGGTTCGCCAGTCGGACTGCGTCCCGGAGCGCGCTTTCTGCCCTGGGAGAGTACTCCGCATCGTCCATCAGTGCTACGGAGCTCTGTGGGGTGATAAGACTGTCGATCAGCTGCATAAGCTTTTCCTTTGTCACACCCGCATCCTGAAGCACATAGGCGGCGGTCCCCTGCACCGCGGTCAGAAGTCCGACCAGCAGATGCTCGGTCCCTATGTAATTCTGCCTGCAGTAGCGCGCAGTTCTGCCCGCAGCTTCGATAGCCTTCCGTGCTTCAGAAGTAAAATTCTGTTTCATTTATAGTCCTCGCATATCTCGTCGATCAGCGCATGAACTTCCTCCCGGGTAATGTGCTTGCACCTCGCTTTGGCAAGAGCAATCGCAAGGTCCCTCCGAAGTTCCTGCACCGCATCCATTTTTTCTCTGTCGATGTAGACAATCGCGCCGCGTCTCCTGTCTACAGTCAGGAAGCCGGCATCCCTGAGGACCGCATAAGCCTTATTGACAGTGTGTATGTTCACGCCAATAGTCTCGGCCAGAGACCTCACCGAAGGAAGACTGTCCCCCTCATGCAGATCTTCTGTGGCAATGCCCATTATAATCTGGTTGCATAGTTGGAGATAAATGGCTTCGTCGCTGTTAAAATCAATTTCAATATACATAGCTCACCTCCCCAAAACTGTTCTACCACTACTATAACAGTTGTCTTTCTGAAAAGCAAGCAGTCCTTCAGCCAACTCCCAGACTTCCAATCGTGTATGCATAGGATTCGCCGAGCAGCGCATTGGTATCCATCTTCGGTTCAAAGTGAAAACTCTGGGTGGATATAATCTTTCCGTGATCAGTGATGAGCTGGGCAACCGCCTCATATGTCCCGTCACCATTTTTTACCGCGCTGCAGAAGATCGGGTAACCGTCCGGTCTCGGATCCATCTTGATATAATACTTTCCGTCGTCGTGCAGAGATATCCGCTGAATCTGCTCGGGGATGGGCGGAAGTGTGTATTCTTCACCGAAGAGGATCCTGCCTGCTTCACGGATCACATCCTCACCCACATAAAGATACTCGTTGTTTTCCGTAGATCCCGCACTCGAAGCCAGAGGTCCGTAGAGTGCCATGTAATAATCCATAGTCGTCCACAC
>JAFRCB010000227.1 GCA_017404585.1 Lachnospiraceae bacterium | reverse complement strand
GGTCTCGATTGTGCCGTGGACTGTCGTGAGCCTGGCTCTCTTGGCCCTTCCTTCTTGTTTTAATACTTCATACATAAAAATTTAGTATTCTCTCTTCCTGATATTATAGTGACATGGCTCATATTAATTTGAAGTCAATGTACTTTAGTTCAACGCTGCATGCGCCGTTTCAACCTAGTGTATTCGCTTTGAAGTATTTAGTCAAGCCGGCTCTTTATCACAGCCTGATTCAGTCGTTCAGCGCTTCACTTAACGAATCAGGAATTCCTTATTGAGACACATTAAAAAATATGTCGCTTGTCTTTTTTCATGAGTAGCTATATAATTCTTATACTGTGCAGATAGAATGCAGTATAGCTTTTCGCAGGCATAGGGGGTAATCCGGCAGACCTGCATCACTCTTACAGCTATCACACGCCCCTTTTTTACGCCGGACGTTCATTTTATTATGAGGTACAAATGAGCAACAAGAACTATTTCCTAGGTATTGACATCGGTTCCACAACAGTCAAGATCGCCGTTATTGATGATGATAATACTCTCCTTTTTTCCGATTATCAGCGCCACTATGCTGAAATCCAGGAGACCGCCGGGAGACTTATCGCCGAAGCATATGAGAAGCTGGGTGATCTTTCTGTTTCTCCTGCCATCACGGGTTCAGGCGGACTGACGCTCGCAAAGCATCTCGGAGTGCCGTTCGTACAGGAGGTTATCGCTGTCTCCACCTGCCTGAAGGCCAACTGTCCGAAGACTGACGTGGCAATCGAGCTTGGCGGTGAGGACGCAAAGATCATTTACTTCGAAAAAGGAAATATTGAACAGCGCATGAACGGTATCTGTGCCGGCGGCACAGGTTCTTTTATCGACCAGATGGCAGACCTTCTCCAGACGGACGCTTCCGGTCTCAATGAGTACGCTGCGCATCACAAGTCGATTTATCCGATCGCCGCAAGGTGCGGTGTTTTTGCCAAGACAGATATACAACCGTTGATCAACGAAGGCGCTACCCGCGAGGATCTGGCTGCCTCTATTTTCCAGGCAGTTGTAAATCAGACGATTTCAGGTCTCGCCTGCGGCAAACCGATCCGTGGTCATGTCGCTTTCCTCGGAGGTCCGCTGCATTTCCTTGACCAGCTGCGCGTGCGTTTTATCGAGACGCTGAGGCTCGATGAGGAGCATGCCATTATACCGGACAATTCTCATCTTTTCGCAGCCTGCGGAGCTGCCATGGAGGCCGTGAACGCCGCGAAGAGCGAAGCGCGCACTTCTGAGATCAAATACGTCGATGGAATGGAGAGGCAGACTCTCGGAAGCCTTATGAAAAGACTTTCGGACGGCATAAAGATGGAATTTGAGGTTTCTCGCCTTGAGCCGCTATTTGCCGACAAAGCTTCTTATCAAGAATTCAAAGACCGTCAGGACCGCTACCAGGTAGCCAAGGGCGATCTTAAGAAGTACAGAGGCCGCGCATACCTTGGCATAGATGCCGGCAGCACGACGACCAAGACTGCTCTTATTTCCGAAAATGGAGAACTTCTCTATTCAACTTACGGGAGCAACAACGGACATCCGCTTCAGACATCGATTGACGCAATTAAGGAAATCTATGAACATATGCCTAAGGGTGTCACTATTGCGGGGGCATGCTCTACAGGCTACGGCGAAGCACTGATCAAATCGGCGCTCATGCTCGATGAGGGAGAGGTCGAGACCATCTCCCACTATTATGCTGCCCAGTTCTTCGACCCGGACGTCGACTGTATTCTTGATATCGGCGGCCAGGACATGAAGTGCATCCGTATAAAGGATCACGCCGTCGACGACGTCATGCTTAACGAGGCCTGCTCGTCGGGATGCGGATCTTTCATCGAGAACTTCGCGAAGACACTGAATTATTCGGTTCAGGATTTTGCGAAGGCGGCTCTATTTGCAGAAAATCCAATTGATCTGGGAACGCGGTGTACCGTATTCATGAATTCCAAGGTCAAGCAGGCCCAGAAGGAGGGCGCGACAGTTGCCGACATCTCCGCGGGTCTCGCTTACTCTGCCATTAAGAATGCGCTGTATAAGGTCATCAAGGTATCCGACGCTTCCGAGCTCGGCAGGAACATTGTCGTACAGGGCGGCACCTTCTACAACGATGCAGTCCTAAGAAGCTTCGAGCTGATTGCGGGTGCTGAGGTCATCCGTCCGGACATCGCAGGCATTATGGGCGCTTTCGGCGCTGCGCTGATCGCCAAGGAGCGCTCGAACAGGAGCGCTGGCACATCCATGCTCTCGATTGATGAGATCCGCGCGTTCACATACACGACTGCCAATGCCCGATGCAACGGCTGTACCAATAACTGCCGCCTGACTATCAACAAGTGTTCCGGAGGCCGCCGCTATATTTCCGGCAACCGCTGCGAAAAGGGTATCGGCAAGCAGAAAAATAAGGAAAATCTGCCCAACCTGTACGATTTCAAGTATCACAGGATCTTCGGCTACGAGTCTCCCTACGGTTCAGGTTCTGCAAATGAAGGCTCCGTGAAGAACGGCTACTTCGTCCCGAAGCGCAAAGCTCCGAGGGGCAAGGTGGGTATACCCAGAGTCCTCAATATGTTCGAGAATTACCCGTTCTGGTTCACTTTCTTTACGAAGCTCGGCTATGAGGTCGTCCTCTCACCGACTTCTACAAGAAAGATTTATGAGATGGGCATCGAATCGAT
>JAFRCB010000226.1 GCA_017404585.1 Lachnospiraceae bacterium | reverse complement strand
GAGGTATCGAATTCTTTCGCGTCAATGATTACAGTCTCGAGAATACCTGCGATACGCTGTTCGAGCAGCTTGTAGGTGGCGACCTGAAGTTCCTTGTCTATAGTAAGGAACACGTCGTTGCCGGCAGTCGGCTGGATCCTCGAGTTTTCGTCTACCTTCAGGACCTTGCCGAGGTTGTCGACGTAGACGGTCTCCTCGCCGTCGAAGCCCTGCAGATTGAGTTCCAATATTTTTTCAATGCCGCTCTTTCCGACGATCGAGTTGTTGTTGTAGCTGGAATTCTCCTGCTGAAGTTCGGAGAGATCCTCCGCCGAGACTTTTCCTGTGTAGCCGATGATGGACGCGAAGGCCTCGGGCTCATCGTAGACCCGGACAGTATCATCGACGATATCGATGCCTGTGAGCTCTGTACTGTGCTCCATGAGGTCTGCGACGGAATCCGGTGAGACGTTTGTTGCGATCGTGACCGGGAGATACTTCCGGTAGCTGGTCGTAAAGAGCTGGTATCGCACATAGATGATATTCAGGATATCCTGCTTGCTCAGCTCCTTGGGAAGTCCGGCTTCCGCAAGCTCCTCGGGAGTGTAGGGCTTGTTCTCGCGAATGACCGCGAACCCGTCTTTCTCGCCGACGAGGCCCTTCATCATATCGTCAGCTGTCGCGTTCAGCTGCTCGTCGGTCAGGTCATCGATATAGGCTTTGCCGAATACGTCGGCCTTAAAACGACTCAGACTCCTGCCTGAAACGTTGAACGCATATTCTCCGCTCTCATCCAGTACGATGTGGAAGTCATTGCTCAGGGAATCACCGTGAGATTCAAGAATTTTTGAAATGCGGTAAGCCTCGCCGTTCAGGGCGAGGGCCTTAGATCTGTTTGTGGCGTATGTTCCGTTGTCTTCCAGGGTGACACTGTAGCTGAGCTTGTTGGAGGCAAGAAGCTCCCCGTTCCTGTCGCGGATGTTGCCGCGGGATGCTTTGAGTGTTCTCTTCTTGGTTGTCATGAGACGGAAATTGTCCCGGTAGGCAGCTCCGTTCACGATCTGCAGGTCGTAGAGCCTGTGGATCAGTACGCTGGACATGAGTACGAATATGATAGCCAGAACGGCAGGACGGCTGATGCGGATCCTGCCGATAAATTTCTTTAATCTTTTATCCAAAGTGACTGACGTCCTTTCTTCTGATTATTCACCAGTGCATGATTGATGACGTAGAACAATCGGTACAGGATGAGCGTCATCAGGGCCGTGTAGACAGCCTCGGGGATGATGATCCCCATTAAAAAGCGTGCAAATGCAAGTCTGCCGCGAAGCAGGAAGAACACCACATACACAATAAAATTGCAAAGTACGTCGGATACTGTCGCCAGAATGAGAGGCATCTTGACATCGTTATCAAAATAGACCTGGCAGAAAAAGCCCGAGGCATAGCCGACCAGCATGTAGAGCAGGCCGTAAAAACCGAAAACGCTGCCATAGGTAAAGTCTATAAGAAGACCGCTGATGAGACCGGTCAGAATACCCTCTTTCTTGCCCTGCATAAAGGCGATGGAGATCGTTATGATGATCATCAGATTCGGGGACACAGAAGTGACACTCTGCAGAGAGAACACCGTCGTCTGCAGAATGCAGCATGCTGCGATCAGAATAAATATGATTATCTTCCGGATCAATAGAGCCTCCTTATGAGTTTTCCCTGGTCTGCTTTAATTCGCGGATGACAAGGACTTCCCGGATGTTCTTGAAATCGGCGGCGGGGATGATCGTACCGGAGCGGGTCAGATGATTGGAATCGTCCCCTACCTCTGAGACATACCCGATTAGAAGGCCGGTCAGGAACTTTGTGCTGATGCTTGATGTGACGATTTTTGTTCCCTCTGTGACGACATTTCCGTCGTCCCGGAGTTCTGAGAAATCGATCTTGCCCGAACTCATTCGGCCGAGATTTCCGGACACGATGCACGTGTCGGACGTGGATGCGACCATGGCACTGATATTGGATTCATCGTCGATGATCGATTCGACACTGGCCCAGTTCTCGCCCACCTCGGTTATGATCCCGATGAGGCCGCCGTTGGCTATGACGTTCATATCCACGGCGAGATTGTCCTTGGTCCCCTTATTGATGACGAAACGGCTGTACCAGTTGCCCGGATCCTTGGATATGACCTGGGCGGCCACCTTCGTGTATTCCGGGTATTCTTTGTCAAGCGCGTAGAGTTTTTCGAGTCTGTCAAGTTCGGACATGCTCTGAGAAAGCCGTGCGTTCTCCTCTGTCAGATCTCCGACCCGCGCTTTGAGTTCCTCGTTCTCGGCAGCGAGCGCCTGAACATTCCGAAAACCGGAAGCCCATGATCCGAGAAGATTTCCTACTTTATTGACACCGTTCTGGAAGGGAACGATGAACTGATTTGTAACCTGGCGGACCCGACCGTTCGTACCGGCCTGAAATGTCATTGCCATAAGGCCTATGCATATGATCGCCAGAATAATGAGAAGATGCTGGCTTTTCAGCTTCTGCCTCAGAAAATTCAAATTCTTCTTCATTTCTTCTTCCTTATCGTGTAGCCCCATCTCCACAGGGCCTTGTGGTTCACGAGTTCCTCAAGTCCTCGGACGGTGCAGAGTTCGTAGTGTGTTGAGAGTTTAACATCGACCCCTATATAATGTCTGAGATATCGGTCAATGTACGGAATACGGGCGGTGCCGCCCGTGAGATAGATTCCCTCGCGGCGGATGGACTCGCTGATCTGCGGGGGTGTTCGCTCAAGGAAGTTCCGGATTTCATAAGCCAGCTGGGATATCTGAGCCTCGACAGCAAGCGATACCTGCTCGGATGTGACGACACCCTCTTTCGGGAGACCGGACAGCGTGCTGATACCGTAGATTTTCCGTTCCTCCCGGATATCTTCTCCGAGGGATGAGAGAACGGCTTTGAGACGCTTGGCTGTGTGGTGTCCTATGAGGAGATTGTCATCTCTGCGTATGATATCGCAGATAGCCCCGTTGAGCTGCTGACCGCCGATGGGAATGTCCTTGCTGATGATGACCTGCTCGTTGGCAAGGACGGAAATTTCCGTATTCTGCCCTCCGATATTCACGATCATTGAACCGCGGGTGCGGTGGATCGGAACTCCGAGGGCTATTGCGTCGCAGATAGCCCTGTCTACCAGATATACTTTTGGATTCTGGATGATATTGCCCTGACTGATCGCGTAGTAAGCCCTTTTTTCTATCTCGGACATATTGACAGGGGCCGAGAAAAATATGATCGGAGCATAACCGATCCTTCTGTCCGCCCTCTGCATGAGCGCGGTGAGGACATAGAGGGCTTCAGTGACGTCGGCAATCCTGCCGTTCTTGACGGGCTGATGCACTTTGATATTCGGTGGGTTTTTTTCATACATGTCGAACGCGTCATTTCCGACAGCGAGGACTTCGCCGTCATCCTTGAACGCGATCATATTCTTTTCTGTCGTGATCTGCCCTGTGTGCTG
>JAFRCB010000225.1 GCA_017404585.1 Lachnospiraceae bacterium | reverse complement strand
CTGCCTCTGCCGTTGGCCCGATGAAACTCACGAAGACCAAAGGCAGCAATCACTCCTCAGAATCAGGATTTTGCTGCTTCTGCCGTTGGCCCGATGAAACTCACGAAGACCAAAGGCAGCAATCACTCCTCAAAATCAAGATTTTGCTGCCTTTGTCGTAGACCCGATGAAACCTGTTGGTACGGGTCTCGAATAGGATACTAATCACGTGTTACTTATGCTTCTTATGCGCCGCATTCCTGCCGGCACCCTGTCTGGCAGACCTGTTCTTTTCGGCATGCGCACGATTTCCGGGTTTCTCACCTCTTACTTTTTCAAAATCCTTTTTCCTGCCCGATGACACCATCTTTTCATCTCCATGCTTCCTGCCCAACTGTCCATACTTTTCGCCTGCACTCTTCCTGCCATCTCCGCCTCGCTCCTTCATTTTTCTCGGCCGTATCAGGCACTCCGGTCCGAAGCCGATCAGGTCAGCTCTCCCCTCCCTGAGCAAAGCCTCCTTCACAAGCTCATAATTGTCCGGATCGTAATACTGGGTCAGGGCTCTCTGGAGGGCTTTCTCGTGCGGATTTTTCACGACAAAGACCGGCTCCATTGTCAGCGGATTCAGTCCCGTGTGATACATACATGTCGATACCGTGCCGGGTGTTGGGTAGAAATCCTGCACCTGATCCGGCCTCACATGATTTTTATGCAGATACTCCGCCAGAGCAATGGCGTCCCTCAGCGTACTGCCTGGGTGGGACGACATGAGGTAGGGCACGAGATACTGCTCACGGCCGGTACGTTCATTTATCTTTTCATATGTACGGACAAATTCCTCATAGACCGCATTCTCCGGCTTGCCTATAAGTGCGAGCACATTCGGAGACACATGCTCGGGAGCCACGCGGAGCTGTCCTGAGATATGGTGCTCGCAAATTTCCCGCATGAAAGTCTTATCCGGGTCGAGCATCACGTAGTCGAAGCGAATGCCGGATCTGACAAACACTTTTTTCACCTTAGGCAACTTTCGGACCGTCCGAAGTATGTCGAGGTACTCCCTGTGGTCCGCAATCAGATTGGGGCAGGGTTTCGGGGTGAGACACTGTCTGTGTTTGCAGGCACCGACTTTCAGCTGCTTCCGGCAGGCCGGCGCTCTGAAATTGGCAGTCGGGCCGCCGATGTCGTGGATGTAGCCTTTGAATTCGGGGTCGTTTGTCATTTGCACGGCTTCCTCAACAATTGAAGCCTTGCTTCGCGCCTGCATGATCCGCCCCTGATGGAAAGTCAGAGCACAGAAATTGCAGCCGCCATAGCAGCCGCGGTTGGCCGAAATGCTGAACTTGATTTCCTTGATGGCGGGGATGCCGCCTGCATTTTCATACATCGGATGATAGGTCCGCATGTAGGGAAGCGCGTAGACGTCGTCCATCTCCATCATCGTGAGCGGTTTTGCAGGAGTATTCTGAACCACATACATAGCCCCGTCGTAGACTTCATAGAGAACTTTGGCCTGGAACGGATCTGTATTCTGATACTGGACACGGAAGCTCTCCGCGTATGAACTCCTGTCACTCTTTACCTGCTCATAATCAGGCAGACGAATCGCGTCGTAGATTCGTTCCGGGTCACGGGTCTTATAGACAGTTCCCGGGATGAACGTGATATCGCTGACAGAAAGGCCTGACGCGAGCGCGTCAGCGATCTCGACAATGCTGTGCTCGCCCATGCCGTAGGAAATAAGATCTGCTCCGGAATCGAGAAGAATCGACCTGCGGATCGAATCCGACCAGTAATCGTAGTGGGCAAGACGACGAAGAGATGCTTCCAGGCCTCCGAGGATGATCGGAGTCTTCTTGTAGACTTTTCGAATGAGGTTGCCGTATACGATGACCGCGCGATCAGGCCTCTTTCCCATGACGCCGCCCGGCGTGAACGCGTCCGTCTTCCGTCGCTTTTTGGCCACCGTGTAATGGTTCACCATAGAGTCCATGTTGCCGGATGATACGAGGAATGCATACTTTGGCTCACCGAACTCCATGATACTCTCAGGATTTCTGAAATCGGGCTGAGCAATAAAACCCACAGAGTATCCGTGGGCTTCAAGAATACGTGTAATTATGGCAGGACCAAAAGACGGGTGATCGACGTAGGCGTCGCCCGAGACGTAGACAAAATCCATTTGCTTAAGCCCCATCTCCTCCATTTCCTGGCGCGAGACGGGAAGAAATCCCTGTGCCATAGTCTAACTCCTTCGACTGGCTGCAAATGCCTGCAGTCTCACTCAATAACGTCGGCTTCCATGCACTCTTTATTTGTGACCATGAGCACCCTTCGCGTATCAAACATACGCATAACTGCTCTCTTATTCCGCTTAAGCCTCTCAGCAGCGCCGCGCAACCTCCGGTTCTGCAGCCCTGCCGGCCCGCTTCGAAATAATATACCGCGGTCTTCCCTTGATCTCCTCATAGATACGGGCAAGGTAGAACCCGATCATACCGAGGCTCATCATGATAATACTTCCGATAAATCCCTGCATCAGGATGACCGTCGTAAAGCCCCCGAGGGCCACGCCGGCGATTTTCTGAACAATAGCGATCACGCCGAGGACCACCGAGACAATAAAAACTATCACGCCGAGTATGGTCACGATCTGCATCGGGGCGGTCGTAAAGGAGGCGATATTGCTGACGGCATAGCGCATGAGCCCCCATGTCGTCCACTTACTCTCGCCTGCTGTCCTCTCCTGAACGTCATAGGACACTGTCGTCGTCTTAAATCCGACCCAGGAAGATAAGGCACGGAAAAACGCGTACTTCTCCTTGAGGCTGACAAGGGCGTCGATTGCCTTGCGGTCAAGGAGCTTGAAATCGGATGCATTTTCCATATCAAAACCGCTGGCCGAACTGATCATGCCGTAGAACAGCTTAGCTGCAAATGCATGCCGTCCGCTCTCTTTCCCCCTGCTGCTCTTCACACCCTCTATGACTTCGTAGCCCTGCTCCCAGAGCCGGTACATTTCCACGATTTTTTCGGGCGGATGCTGCAGATCGCAGTCGAGGACCACGGCGCAGTCCCCGCGTGCTTCGGCAAGGCCGGCAGCCACCGCTGCCTCCTTTCCAAAGTTGCGGGAAAAGCTGATGCCCCGGACCGCCTCTTTCTGATTTGAGAGATTCATTATTCCTGCCCATGTTCCGTCCGTTGAGCCGTCATCGACGAACAGAATTTCATAGGGAATATCCTCTCCCATGAGAATCTGCGAGATAGCGTCTGCCGCCGCAGCCACCATTTCCTCTTCATTATATGCCGGTAGTATAACTGTCAGCATAAGTATCTCCTTTTATCAGTCCAGAATCTCGTCCATCTTATCGAGCCACGGAACCAGCCTCTGAATCATCGCGAACCGACCTTCATTCAGCGGCATGCTGTGTCCGGCGGTCTCCGCTTCGTACAGATATTTATCTGCAGACGAAAGCCGACGGTAAATCTCTTTACCGCTGTAAGGCATGGCGACCTCGTCGTCAAGAGCCTGCGCGACAAATGTCGGACACTCTATGCTCTCCAGCACCCCATCCTGATTCAGATAGGCAAGCAGCCCTTTCAGCTCTTCGAAAATCCTTGTCGCAATATCCACATAATGGATATGATATCTGCGCGCTGTCCCCTGCTTTCCGCCCGGATCGCGGTGATAGTAGACCTGGTCGGCAGGAAAGCCTCCGGCAAATATTGATGCGGGGTTGATCGCAAGCGGCGCGGACATGGAAATCACACCGTCTACGTCTCTTCGCCGCGACGCCAGCGCGAGCGACAGACATCCGCCCATGGACATCCCGCCTATATAGACCTTATCAAAGTGAGATTTCATAAAGTCATAGTCGTACCAGGCTTTATCTATAGCGTCTTCCCAGGATGTCCGGAGCAGTTCCTGCGGGTACGTCCCGTGGCCTGCAATATTGACGCAGTGGACTGTGTAGCCGTAATCATTCAGTGTGCGTGCGAGAGGAATCATCTGTGCGCATCCCGATGTGACTCCGTGGAGGAGGACAATACCGATCCCGTTGTCACCCTGAAAAAGGGTCTGATCGTTTGTATATATCATTGTTTATTCCTTTCGTTTTTGCCCTGCCTCTGATCGGCAGCTCGCGCGATCAGAGATCGCGATTTACCGATCTTTGCCGCGTTCACCAATGCCGGCTTGCATGGACGAAGTCAGTAACTCCGCCGGCAGATTCGCCTCATGATAACAACAGAGCACACAATGAGAAGCAGCCACACAAAAGGCTTGCTGTTGTCACCAGTGTTTACCGCACTGCTTTTCGTACTGCTGCCTGTATCCTTACCGTTGGAATATGGCTGTGTTGCCTTCTGATCTGTCGTCTGCTGCTGCGCTGCCTTCTGATCTCTCGTCCGGCGCCCGGTTGTCTGCTGCTGTGTTTTCTGTCCCTTCGGCGTCGGGCTTGCCGGCGTCGGACTTGCCGGTGTTGGACTTACTGTTGTCGGCTGCTTCCCCGGATCGTCCTGTTTTTCCGGGTCTTCCTGCATACCCGGGTCCTCCGGTCCGTCCTCTTCCTCTTTTACCGCGACCGTCACAGAATACTCCGCCGTAATATCCGACTCGCTGTTTTGCACCTTGATCACACAGGTTCCGGGGCTCTTAGCAAAAATCACCCCATTTTCATCCACAGTGGCAACTTCTTCATTGTCAGATTCGTAAATCAGCTCACCGGAAACCGGGGCACCCTGCGGAGTTTGGAGTATTCTCACCTGAGTGTACTCACCCGGATGCAGCGAAACGGAGCTCGTCTCCGGAGTGATCCCTGTGACATCCTGATAATCCACTTCCTTTTCGATATGAAGTATAAAGGAGGCACATTTCCCGTTGGAAGTCGTCCCCGTTACCGTCACTGTTCCGATTCCCTTTAACAGGATATTTCCCTCCTCATCCGCGTCGGCAAGTTCCGGATCGGAAACCGACCAGCGAACAGACTTGTCAATTGCGTCCGTCGGCACGACCGTATAGTAAGGACGATAAGTCTCTTCCTCCAGGCTGATCCACACCTCGTAGTTTTGCAAATACAGCGCTTCCGGCTTCGCTGCCTCCTCCACCGAGATATACTCGGCATGAACTGTCTTATCAGAAGGCACTGCCTGATAGGCTTTCAGCGTTTCTCCGTCCTCATCCGCCCAGCGAAGGAAATAATAACCTTCCCTTGCAGGCGGCTCAGGGAACTGTTCATCCAGAATGACCTCACCGATATAGACTGTTTCCGTCGCCAGGACCTTCTCACCGTCTTTAAAGGTTACGGTGGTAAAAACATTTGTAAGATTCTTCTCAAGATTCTCGCTGATTGACCTTCGACGATTCTCAATGGTCTCTCTCAGATTCTCTGCCAGTTCATCCAGCGTCGTATCCGGTTCATTTTCATCTGTCCAGATTTCCCGATCCGCTTCCCATGATTTTCTTATTTCGTCTCTGTAACGGTCGATCACACCGCCGTCACGAGTGATTTCAAGGCAGATCTCGTTCAGTTTCTCCCAGTTTTCGCGCAGGAGATCCTGATATTCCGGGTTGTACTGTCTGAGATAATCGAGCCAGGCCATATCGCTGCCGGAAAGCCCCCCGGCCCCGTTATCCGGATAAAATGCCTTGTCGAAGTCCCAGAGAGGTCCCCAGTAGAGCTTGCCGTCACGCTCCTTATAAAGGTAGGAGCTCGATGTCACAAAAGCGTCATCGTTATTGGTGAACTCCTGCACCCACCAGTATTTCGCTGCGGACTCAAGATCCATGAGATCGCCGATAGAAACGCCCTCCGAATTTTTGAAGTCTTCACCGTAAATAGCATCCTCTGTCCGCTGCAGATAGCTTTCCACATAATTCCTCTGTGCTGCCGCGGCTTCCTGCTGTGACTCATTGTACTCAGACAAGTCCGGTGTGTCGATCAGGAATTCGACATTCCTTCGGGTAGTAATCTTATTAATTTCAGCCTCATACGGATACGGATGCAGCGCCAGCAGATATCCTCCGGTAATTGCCGGCTCTTCCGTGTCCTTTTTCTTAATTTTATCAATATCCACCCGGTTCTTATCAATTCTGACATGATGACCGAGCAGATAACATCCCATATAATTGCCGTTGACAACGAAATCTACGGGAACGAACTCCGGTGTAAATTCAAGTCCGAGCTCTCTCCCCATATAAGTGGCAAGGCGATTTCGCATCATTACTGTATCCATGCTGCCGGCCAGAAGGACCCAGTGCGAATTCTCACCCATTGCAAGCAGGTCTTCGCTTTCATTAAGTTTTATTTTGAAAGGCTTCTTTGGCATATCCCAGGTGGAATTTCCTCTTCCCCGGAAGTATTCCAGAGAAATATCCCGCCCCAGAGTCGATGCGTCAATCTCGCCGTACTCAGATTCATAGCCTTCCGGCACATCGATACGAATCGAACAGTTTTCCGCCGAATACGTGTGCTCCGGGCTGTCCAGCACTGCCTGAAAATCGTTCGGATCTATCGTCAGCGAAAGAACGGGGATTCCATTCGAAATGCCGTCAGACTCCCCGTCCCCGGCAGCGCTCTCCCCCACTGTCTCAGAATCTTCATACTGTTCCTCCGAGAGCTCTTGCGCCTGCACGGACACGCCCGTGAT
>JAFRCB010000224.1 GCA_017404585.1 Lachnospiraceae bacterium | reverse complement strand
CGATGGCGGCGGTGTTGACCTTGCATTCCTCGGCCTTGCAGAGTGCGACAAGCACGGAAACATCAACGTTTCCAAGTTTGGTCCCCGTCTTGCAGGCTGCGGCGGCTTCATCAACATCACACAGAACGCCAAGAAGGTATTCTACATCGGTACCTTCACCGCAGGCGGTCTGAAAGAGCACTGCGAAGACGGCAAGCTGATCATCGATCAGGAAGGCCGTCAGAAGAAGTTCATCGACACCGTTGAGCAGATCACCTTCTCCGGTGAGTATGCTAACAAGGTTGGCCAGCCCGTTATGTACATCACAGAGCGCGCTGTCTTCAAGCTCGAGAAGGATGGCATCCATCTCCTTGAAGTTGCACCCGGTGTTGACCTTCAGACACAGGTCCTCGACCTCATGGACTTCAAGCCCATCATTCCTGAGGGCGGCCCGAAGCTCATGGACGAGCGTATCTTCCGCGATGAGCCCATGGGACTTAAGTAATTAAGGGGCTTACAGCAGATTTTAAAATGAGTTAATCGGAACCGGCATGACACTGGCTTACGTCAGAGTTATGCCGGCTCTGGTAACTATAGAGGGATGTTAAATTTAAGACAAGAAAGGAAAGGGTAAAACTATGGATTTCAAACTGACAGAAGAGCAGGCTAAGATTCAGCAGATGGCAGCTGATTTTGCCAAAAACAGACTGGCTCCCACAATTCTTGAGCGCGACGAAGCGGGCGAGTTCCCCACCGAGCTGTTCAAGAAATTCGGCAAGACCGGTGCTTACGGCCTTCCTTATCCCAAGGAAGTCGGCGGTCTTGGAGGCAGCTATCTCAGCTATGCTCTGGCAGTTCAGGAAGTTTCCAAAGTTGACGGCGCATTCGGCATCATCTACTCCGTTGACACTTCCCTGTACGGCGGTTCCATCATGAATTCTTCCGCTCCCACTGAGATCAAGAAGAAATTCCTCGCACCCATCACCTATGGCGAGAAGATCGGTTCCTTCGGACTGACCGAGCCCGGCGCAGGTTCTGACGCAGCAGGCTGCAAGACTGTTGCTACGCAGGACGGCGACGAGTGGGTCATCAATGGCTCCAAGTGCTTCAACACCAATGGTCCTGTTGCTGATTTCACCGTAATCTATGCTCTGACTGATCCCGCTCTGGGAACCAAGGGCATGGCTGCATTCGTAGTTGAGAAAGGCACTCCCGGCTTCACCGTCGGCCGTGTTGAGAACAAGATGGGTATCAGACAGGCTCAGGTCTCCGAGATGCACCTTGAGAACGTCCGCGTTCCCGCTGAGAACATGATCGCTAAGCCCGGCGAAGGCTTCAAGCTTGCTATGAAGACCCTTGACGGCGGCCGTATCGGCGTTGCTGCACAGGGCCTTGGCATCGCGAAGGGTGCTTTTGACGCTGCAGTCGCTTACATGAAGGAGCGCCAGCAGTTCGGCAAGCCCATCTGCAAGAACCAGTACCTTGCATTCACCATGGCTGAGCTGAAGACCAAGATCAAAGCTGCCGAGCTTCTGCTCTACAGCGCAGTTGCCGCACACGACGCAGGCAACTACACCATCGACGCCGCTATGGCTAAGCTGTACTGCACAGACCTGGCTATGGAAGTTACCACCCAGGCAGTCCAGATGATGGGCGGCAACGGCTTCATGAAGGAGTATCATGTTGAGCGTATGATGAGAGATGCCAAGATCACGCAGATCTACGAAGGCACCAACGAGATCCAGAAGCTCATCATCTCCGGCCCTATCTTCAGATAATCAGGCGTGTAATTAGGTTGTGAGGTAAATATATGAAGACAATGAACCTGGGCGACACGATCATTCTGTTCGTGGGATTTTACTTTTTGATCTCCACGGCCATGATGAAGGTTCACGGCAAAGTGAACCGGATGATGAAGTCCAAGAAATATGACGAGACCAAGGCGAAAGATCTGCCTGGGTTCATCAATCACATGTTCGTTCCCAATATCGTGATCGGCGTGATCACGATGATCGTGGGATTTGCGCACTATTTTGCGGTAGACATCTATGGTAAGCAGCAGCTGGGACTGTATATTTACGTCGCCTATGTTGTCGTTTTCTTCATCTACGCAATCTACCTCGCACTCGCACAAAAGAAGTATCTTTCTCCGGAGTGATCCGGCAGAGAGCTATTTCTGCAGGCAGTACATTTTTCCCTGCGGAGAAAGTGGTGACCTGGATATAACCCGGTGTTCCGATGAATTTCGGGACACCGGTTTTTACGTTGACGACACTGTGCAATAGTGTTAGAGTAGGCAGTGCAATAAGTGAATATCGGACGAATGAAGTTTCCGGGAAAGGCGGACGTGCGGCACAGGGCCGGGCGGACGCGCCGAAGGAGCAAAACTCTCAGGAGCCCTCACAGAGGGCGGGGACCGGAAATGGATGTAACTCTGGAGAATCTCAAGGATGAGTACCGAAGGTGTAAGGCCTGATGCGGCAGTCGAAGCGACCGCCGGAGACAGGGCCGAATCTCTCAGGTAAAAGGACAGGGAAATGGAGACGGCGTAACGGCCGTGTCATATTTGTGTGTGCAGGGAACCACCGGAGTTAAGGCCGGTGGTTTTTTTGATTGGAGGAAATGATCGTGTTACTACAAGTTGTGCAGACAGTCAACGCTTATCTTTCGGACTACGTGCTGGTATTTCTGCTGATCCTGGTGGGACTTTGGTACTCCGTCAGGACAAGGTTCGTCCAGGTCCGTTATTTTGGCGAAGGGGTCAAAAAAGTATTCGGCAGCATTTCCCTAAACGGGCACAAACATGAGAGCGGCATGTCTTCGTTTCAGGCATTGGCCACAGCTATCGCCGCGCAGGTCGGCACCGGCAACATCGT
>JAFRCB010000223.1 GCA_017404585.1 Lachnospiraceae bacterium | reverse complement strand
TGGCTGCCAGGATCCAGGATTCGGCTCTGCCAAAACAATTCGATTTCAACAACAGGGCTTTCGATGTCTTCGCAACAATGGATCCTGCCAGACAGGTCGGCGGAGACTTCTACGATTTCTTCTTCGTAGACATAGACAAAATCGCGCTGGTCATCGCGGATGTTTCCGACAAGGGCATCCCGGCATCGCTGTTCATGATGCACAGCAAGACTGCTTTGCGCGGCTTTGCCGAGACCGGCAGCAGCCTCACCGAGGTTTTTGAGAAGGTCAATGCCGAGCTGTGCAAAGGAAATGAAGCGGAGATGTTCGTGACGGTATGGATGGGCATCGTTGACCTCGGCACGGGCAAAGTGACATGTATCAACGCTGGCCACGAGTATCCGGTCATCATCCACAGGTTCGGCCTGGCGGAGATGTTCAAGGAGAAGCACTGTCCGCCGCTCGGCGTGATAGAGGACCTGACATTCAGGGAATATGAGATAGAACTGGAGCCGGGCGACTGCCTGTTCGTCTACACGGACGGAGTACCTGACGCTATGAACAAACAGGAAGAACAGTTCGGAACGGACCGCCTGATCTCCGTGCTCAATATGAACAAAGACTGCCCGATGGTTGAGCTGCTGCCTGCGGTGCAGCGCGAACTGGATGAATTTGTCGGAGCTGCGGATCAGTTCGACGACGTGACGATGCTGGGATTCAGGTATAACGGAAGGGAGGACTGAGATGTATATCAGTGAAGTGATGACGACTGCGCCTGAAGATGAAAGAGGTGCTCTGGAGACCAGAGTATATCAGGAGCTGGAGAGGCTGAACATCAAGTACGAGAGGGTGGATAACGACACCGTCGAGACGATGGAGGAGTGTGTCGAGATCTCCGAGAAGCTCGGCGCCGAGATCCGCAAGACGATCGTCTGCTGCAACAGACAGAAGACAGACTTCTATCTCGTGATCCTCCCGGCAGACAAGAGATTCGATTCCAAACTCTTTGCCTCCATGATGCGCACCGCGAGGGTATCTTTCGCTTCCGCGGAGGACATGGAGAAGGTCATCGGGCTCACCCCGGGCGAAGCTTCAGTCATGGGAATTCTGAACGATCCGGATGGCAAAGTCCAGGTCGTCGTTGACAAAGCCGTCGCTGACGCTGAGTGGTTCGCGTGCAACCCGGGCGCCAATACGACGCATATCAGATTCAAGACAAAGCAGCTCATCAACAACTTCCTGCCTGCCCTCAAGCACAAGCCGGAAATCATAATGCTGTAACTCAGCGCAGCAGACCTTAACGGAGATAAGATTGAAGAAACTGAAAAAGCTTAGTAAAACAGTACTCGTACTGATCATAATTGCCGAGCTTGCCTGCGGCGCCGCGGAATGCGTCGCGATCAACAACCTCGCCTGGGAGCACATCGTGGCGAGACGTACCGCCGCTGTGACATCGGCCGTCTGTAGCTTTGACCCCGCGCCTCTGACCAAGAATCTCAAGAAACAGGCCAAGAAAGCCAAAGAGTCGGTCGGCCAGGTCGTGGACGAAACTGTATGGACGACGGACAGCGTCAACTACAGAACCGGGCCGGGCGAGAAATATGACAGGATCGGAACTCTCGGAGCTTATGCCAATGTAAAGCGCACGGGCATCACTTTGAATGGCTGGAGCCGGGTCGAAGTGGACGGCGAGAGCTGCTATATACTGAGCGAATACCTGACGACGGAAATGCCGCTGATCACGGCAGGCGGGCAGAAGGGCGAATACCAGAGGTATGCTTTGTCGCAGCTCGCCAACTACGGATGGGACGATTCCGAGATCGTGCCGCTGATCCAGCTGTGGAACAGAGAATCCGGCTGGAATCCGAATTCGCATAACAAGCGGTCTGGCGCGCACGGGATCCCTCAGGCTTTGCCGGCCAGCAAAATGGCTTCCGAAGGAAGCGACTACTACACGAACGGCAACACCCAGATCCGGTGGGGCCTCGGCTACATCGCCAGAAGATACGGCTCTCCGTCCAACGCCTGGAGACACTTCCAGTCGAGAGGGTGGTACTAGGCTGATAAATTCAGGAAAGATACAGAATCAGCGCCGATAAGATCATAAATAGAAAAGAATCAGCGCCGATAAAATCAGAGACAGAAATAAAAATCAGAGACAGAAATAAATGTTCAAAGAAGAATTCACAGCTGCGGCCAATGGGGCGGCGGCAAAATCCAGACTTTTGAATAACAATCTTCCGGGCTATTTTCTGCTGTCGATGCTGGCAGGAATGTTCGTAGGTTTTGGAGTGCTTCTTGTCTTCACGCTCAGCGGAGCACTGGCCGGAGCACCTATCACCAAGCTGGTCATGGGCTGCTGCTTTGGCGTGGCCCTGTCACTTGTCGTCATGGCCGGCGCCGAACTTTTTACCGGCAACAATATGGTAATGACGGCGGGACTCCTCCGGAAAACCGTATCCGCGGCGGAGGTAATCAAACTTTGGGTGATCTGCTGGATCGGAAACCTCGCAGGCTCGGTCCTTCTGGCGATCATCTTTAACGCGACCGGCCTGTACAGCGATGCGACTCTCGGCGCCATGACAGGTGCCGCGGCGGCCAAAATGAGCGCGGGTTTCATACCGCTTCTCGCGCGGGGCATGCTCTGCAACATGCTGGTCTGCCTGGCCGTCTGGTGCGGGTTCCGGTGCAAAACAGAATCCGGAAAACTCATCATGATTTTCTGGTGCATCCTGGCATTCTTCACCACAGGATTCGAGCACAGCGTGGCGAATATGACTTTGCTCTCTCTGGCCCTGATCAACAACGGAGGCAACGAAGCGATTACTATGGGAGGATATTGGTATAACCTCCTGACAGTTACCCTCGGCAACATGCTCGGCGCGATCCTCCTGGTCGCCATCCCTTACCATGTGGCCTCCCGCGAGAGGGAATTGGCTTCCGGTGAATAGGAGGTGGCCTCCCGCGAGAAGGAGTGATCCTGCGTTCTTAACAGGTCGGGGCAACCGGGATCGGGGCAACCGGGATTGGAGCAACCGGGATCATCGGGTAATTGCCACTGTGAAAAATACGGATTCTCAAATATGGATTCAGAGACGGATTCAAATGCAAACAAGTGCTGCCGAAGGGGGCAGCACTCTTTTTGTGGGGCTATAAGCCCCGTCGAGGGCGCAAAGAGCCCGAGACAAATAAACCACCCGCTATGCGGGTGCGCATTGAAGGTTAAACCAATAGACTCCCCCGTTTGTTACAATGAGAGTGTTCAAGCCTCAGAGTAGAAAGGAGAGTCTATGGCAAACAAAAGTTATAGCCTTGCACATACAAAATGGATGTGCAAATACCATATAGTCTTTACGCC
>JAFRCB010000222.1 GCA_017404585.1 Lachnospiraceae bacterium | reverse complement strand
TGCGCCGACATATAAAAGGCTGTTGATCACATTCAGTCCCATAGTGTAATTCATCGGCAGATCGCAGATACCGACTTCATCCGCTGTCCACGAGAAGGCCAGCGCCGCATTCTCCGCATTGGATTCCAGGTTTCCGTATTTATGACGGACCAGCTTCGGACTGCCTGTAGACCCTGAGGTTGTCAGCAGCATGGAAAGCTTCTCATTCAGCGGATAAGGTTCATTGTCGGTCTTCAGAAGTACATAACCGTACGCGCTGAAAACCTGTTCTCCGCCCAGTTCTTCCGCCTTCCGCTCCGGCGCCCAGTAATAGCACGGCTGATAAGCCGCTGCCAGGTTGCCGCGCAGCTCCGCATCAAGGCTTGCGCTCAGCAGCAGCGGCACCTGCCCGTTGTTCTCGAATGCAAGATACCCGATCAGTGACCCTGCACAGTTCTCACACAGAGAGAACAGAACACATCGCGGCAGCTCTAATGCTGCGAAAGCATTGATGGTATCAAGGATTTCCTGATAGGTCACCTGATAACCAGAATCATCTTTAATCGCGATTTTACTTAATTCGTGCTGATCCAAATTCAGAAACATCTGCATCACCTCATCTGTGAAACAAACAGTCGAATTGCTTATTCTTTACATGATCGTGCAGCCGTCGACGGCAAGGATCTGTCCGGACACATATGACGAGAGATCCGAGAGGAGGAACATGCTCGCTTTCGCGATATCTTCCGGTTCCGCCAGACGGCCCATGCAGATATTGTTGATCCGGTATTGTATCTTCTCGGGATCTGCCTGCTGCATCATCGGTGTATTCGTAATACCCGGCGCGATCGCATTGACGCGGATCTTCTTCTCCGTCAGTTCCTTTGCTGCAGATAATGTCATCGAAACCACCGCGCCTTTTGTCGCGGAGTAGACGAGCTGTCCCCTGCTGCCGCGAAGTGCTGTCAGCGAAGCAATATTCACAATGCTTCCGCCTGTCTCCTGCCTGCCCATGATCCGGCTGACAATCTGCAGCATGTTAATGGCGCCGAACACATTCACCTGAAACATCTTTTGCATATTGTCGGCGCTGATCATTCCGATCAGCTCATTGAACTCCACACCCGCATTATTAACCAGACCATCAATATGACCGCAGGCCCGTTTAACCTGCATCACGGCATTCTTGACTTCCTGCTCACTGCTGATATCGAAATAGAGGGAACGAATTTCTCCGGTAACTCTCTCGTTCACCGGGCCGAACCATTCCTCAACCGATCCTTCGCGAACATCATTGGCATAGACAATCGCGCCGTTCTCAGCATAGACTGTCGCCATTGCCTGGCCGATGCCTCGCCCGGCACCGGTAATGATAATGACCTTATTATCCAGAAGATGATAATTCTCTGTCATCCTGTTTCTCCCTCAGTGAAGCCACTCCACTTCAATTTCATGTACGATCAGGTCGTCCCTCTTCTTAATGAATTCCGGTCCCAGCTGCGGGAACATGGCACAGCTCAGGATGTCCTCCTCTGTCGTGGCAATATCGCTGAACTGCTCCCGGATCCGTTCGAGCTCCGGCTCCAGCAGATCCGCCGGCCGGCAGGTAATGACTTCTTCATCTCCGATCGCCATCTTTCGCACTTCTTCATTGACCGGTCCGGGCAACATGCCGTACTCTCCATGGAGAAGCCCTCTGGACTCCTTCGTAAAGCTGTGATACCGTCCGAACAGTACATTCAGCACTGCCTGGGTTCCGACGATCTGGCTGGTCGGCGTGACCAGCGGCGGATAGCCAAAGTCTTTTCTGACCGCGGGGACTTCCCGCAGCACTTCATCAAGGCGGTCTTCCGCGCCGGCTTCTTTCAGCTGCGCGATCAGGTTGGAATACATACCGCCGGGAATCTGATATAACAGCAGAACGGGATCCGAGCGAAGAGCCTTGGGATTAATCAGGCCGTCCCGGTCCATTCTCTGGGCTACTTTCTTGAAATGATCCGCAGCCTCATCCATCAAATGCAGCTGAAGTCCCGTGTCACGCGACGTTTTGCGCGTCATGGCTACAATGGCCTCCGTCGGGGGCTGGGACGCTCCGTTTGAAAACGGCGACAGTGCGCAGTCTACAATATCCACGCCAGCCTGCGCCGCTGCCAGATAGACCATCGGTCCGATTCCCGTGGTGTTGTGGGTATGCAGATGAATCGGAACCTTCACCTTCTCTTTCAGCTTTCGGACCATTGTGTACGCATCCCGTGGCATAAGCAGGCATGCCATATCCTTGATGCAGATCACATCCGCGCCCATCTGCTCCAGCTGGACAGCCTTCTCGATAAAATATTCCTGGCTGTGCACCGGGCTGTTTGTATAACTCAGTGCCGCCTCGACAATGCCGCCGTACTTTTTGACAAACCGCATCGGAGCTTCCATGTTGCGGATGTCGTTCAGCGAGTCAAAAATACGAACGACATCAATCCCGTTTTCGATGGATTTTGCACAGAATTCCTCGGCAAGATCGTCCGCGTAGTTCCGGTAGCCGAGCAGGTTCTGTCCGCGCAGCAGCATCTGCAGCTTCGTATTCGGCATCGCCTTTCGCAGCTGCCTCAGTCTCTCCCAGGGATCCTCATTAAGATAACGCATGCACGCGTCAAAAGTCGCGCCGCCCCAACATTCAATCGACCAGTAGCCGATCTGTTCCAGCGTCTCGCAGGCGGGCAGCAGAGCCTCCAGCCTCATACGCGTCGCAGCCTGGGACTGGTGCG
>JAFRCB010000221.1 GCA_017404585.1 Lachnospiraceae bacterium | reverse complement strand
ACTGAACGCGTCTGTTCGTCTGTAAACGTCGGCTCGACTAAGACCGGCATTAACATGGATGCAGTCAGACTGATGGGTGAGATTATTAAGGATGCTGCCTGGGAAACTCGCGAACAGGATTCCATGGCGTGCGCGAAACTTGTCGTCTTCTGCAACGCTCCCGATGACAACCCGTTCATGGCAGGCGCTTTCCACGGTGTAACAGAGGGAGACGAGGTAATCAATGTCGGTGTCTCAGGACCGGGTGTTGTAAAGGCAGTGCTCGAACATTGCCGCGACGCGAATTTTGAGGTACTCTGCGAGACGATCAAGAAGACTGCTTTTAAGATTACCCGAGTAGGTCAGCTTGTCGCGCAGGAGGCATCAAAGAAGCTGGGTGTTCCGTTCGGTATAGTGGATCTCTCGCTTGCCCCCACGCCGGCAGTAGGTGATTCGGTTGCGGATATATTAAAAGAAATCGGCCTCGAGCATCCCGGTGCCCCGGGAACGACCGCAGCCCTCGCTCTGCTCAATGATCAGGTGAAGAAGGGCGGTGTTATGGCTTCCTCATATGTCGGAGGCTTATCCGGCGCATTTATTCCTGTCAGCGAGGATCAGGGAATGATAGACGCTGTCTGTGCAGGTGCTCTCACACTCGAGAAGCTTGAG
This sequence comes from Lachnospiraceae bacterium, assembly GCA_017404585.1. Taxonomy (GTDB): domain Bacteria; phylum Bacillota; class Clostridia; order Lachnospirales; family Lachnospiraceae; genus Chordicoccus. The sequence goes on along the minus strand of JAFRCB010000221.1, from coordinate 2,761 downwards.
GCAATGACCTGCGTCTGTTCAGTAGGTCTCGATATGATCGCAATTCCGGGCGATACATCGGCCTCCACCATTTCGGGCATCATAGCAGATGAAATGGCAATCGGAATGATCAACCAGAAAACGACGGCCGTGCGTCTCATTCCCGCAGTGGGAAAAGTCGTGGGCGACAGCGGGGAATTCGGCGGACTTCTCGGGTATGCGCCGATCATGCCTGTAAACAGGTTCAGCTGTGAGAGATTTATCGCAAGAGGCGGGAGAATTCCGGCCCCTGTTCACAGTTTTAAGAACTGACCGAGTATCGATCATCCATAATCCAACGAAAGAAGGAGCGAGTATATGGAATTAAAAACTCCAATGGTATTTGTTAAGCACATCATTGCGGCACAGCGCGGGAATGCTCAGAGCATCCAGTATCTGTGTGAACGCACGTCCGGTCAATTTGTGAAAATCTGCCGGAAATACGATCTGTCAAACAGCGAGATCGAGGCGGTGCTTGCCAAGGCCTACGGACGCATTTTTGCAGATATTAAATCTGTCAGGAATCCTCAGACTTTCATGAGCTGGGCAGGTTCGATCGTCAATGACTGCTGTATCGAGATTGCCGGTCCCAGGGGAACTGTGCCGGAACCGAAAGCCAAGGTGCCGGTCGCACCTCCGACAGCGGAGCCCATTGCCGAGGTAAAAGCTGAGCCTGCTGCAGAAGAACCGACAGTCGATGAAAACGCGAAGAAACCTGCGGCTTTCTATGATGAAAATGCTTATGCAGAGCCTTCGGGCACTTATCACGCGGAAGTCAACTACGCTGATGAGGCAGTTGAGGAGAAAAAGCCGGCAGACAACCGGATCATTCCCGTGGATGAACTCGTATACCGTCCGGATGCCAATTATATAAGCAGCGGGGAACCTTCAGCTCCGTCGGATGTGCAGCCGCCAATCACACATGATGTTTCCGATGAAGCCGGTCCTGAAGAATACGGAACATATGACACTGCGGCAGAATCCGCTGAGTCAGGTCAGGGAGCTGAGATAGCGACAGTACCTGCGGACATTGAGAAGGCGGCAGTGCCGGATGCATCCATATATGCGAGTATTCCGACATTTGCATCGTCATATGAAGAAGAGGCTGTATTTCAGGATGTGTATCCTCCGAAAGACACGACATCGTATGCAGAAAACAAGCCGGTGACGGATTCCATAGAGACCGGCAGATCGGCAGCTGCGGCTGATATTTCTTCGGAAATTGAGAGTGAACTGCCGGACGAGACTGCACCTGCGGAAGAATCTGTTGCGGAGAGGGATGAAAAGATCACTGCCGAACCTCCGAAAACTGACGGGACAGATGATGAACCGGACATTGATCTCATTGAGAAGGAAGAGACCGGGCAGGCTCAGGACGAAGCCGATATCGAAGTCAATGATTCTGACTACGACGAGGATGATGAGGATGACGACGATGAGGACGATGAGGAGCTTCAGAGCGGACTCGCATTCCGCACAAAGGTGCTGATCGGACTCCTCTGTGTGTTTATTTTCGGAGCGTGCGTCGGTATCGGATATGCCATTTCGAAGGGGATGACAGCCCGGGATAAATCATCTTCAGAGCCGGTAGCAGTGGAGACACAGGCCGATACGATTGATGAGACAGAGTCTGAGTCCCTCGTAGATTCTCTGATTGAATCTGTCATTGAGTCTCTTGCCGAGAGCAGTACAGCTGAGAATGACAGCTCAAACGAGACAGCCGATTCCGTGAATACCAATGCAGCTGACAGTACAGATACAGCAGGCGGTCAGACACCGGAATCGATATCGACTGATACAGAAGGCGGTCAGAGCACAGAATCACAGGCAGCGGGAACCGGCGGTGAAGTTACTGCGAGAGCGGATATTGCGACGTATCTCGGCGGGACATTTGCTTCTGTATTCAGAGACTATCCGGACATTCCCAGATCAGTGTATCGGGGAGAATTGTCTCTGGCAGACACGCACATCGGTTTCGTTGGCTCCTATGACGCAACACAGCCTGTCAGCTCAACGATTGTAGAGTCGGTTTCGCTTCTCGGTGAGGGCGGCAGCTATAATGTCAATGGCTTCTATATCGGCATGACCGCGGAAGATGCCGAGTCACTGGCGGCAGCAGGCGGATACACTGCCCTTGAGATGACCGCAGAATCCAGCCGCGAATATTCGGATGAGGCGGATAATATACTGTCGTTGACGATTGACGGCGGAGTGGTCAAGAGTGTCACGCTTCGATCCGCGACTGCCGACAACGTTACGTTAGAGGCAGCTGATGATGTGACAGAAGAGGTTCCGGAAGAGATTCCCGGTGAAGAAGGCGGAGTGGGCTGATCAGATATGGCCCGGTAACTGCTTACGGTTATCTGCCTGTCTGCGATAACGGAGGAAGAAAGTATGGCAATTGAGATGAAATACTGCATGCAGTGCGGTGAGAAGCTGACAGAGAAGATGCTTGAAGGTGAAGGCATGGTTCCATGGTGTCCATCCTGTGCCGATTACAGATTTCCGATCTTTAATACTGCGGTAAGCATGATCGTCATGAATGAAGACAGGTCCCGTATCATATTGATCAAGCAGTACGGACGTCCCGATTATATCCTTGTTGCGGGTTATATCAATAAGGGTGAGGATGCAGAAGATGCAGCAAAGCGCGAGGTCTTCGAGGAACTCGGCCTTAAAGTGAAGGATCTGCATTTCAATCACAGCCATTATTTTGCTCCGTCAAACACTCTGATGCTGAATT
>JAFRCB010000002.1 GCA_017404585.1 Lachnospiraceae bacterium | reverse complement strand
CTGGATGTGAAGAGTGGGGATGTGTTATGAATGAAAATGTGCGAAAGCTGAAGAACAGCATGGAACTGCGGATCGTCGGCAAGGGCGACGTAATCGACAAGGTCATTATCGCCCTGTTATCCGGCGGGCATGTGCTCATCGAGGATGTGCCGGGTGTAGGAAAGACCTCGTTATCAAGGGCGCTTGCGGATTCGGTGTCGCTTTCGTTCGCAAGAATTCAGTGCACGCCGGATACGACCCCGTCGGATATCACGGGCTTTTCAATCTACAGTCCTGCTGAGGGAGCTTTTCAGGTCATGCCCGGTCCGGTTGCAAATAATATCGTGCTCGCAGACGAACTCAACAGAACATCGCCGAGGACTCAGTCAGCCCTACTGGAAGTTATGGAGGAGCACAAGGTCACGATTGACGGGAAAGATTTCCCTGTTCCGGAGCCCTTTATGGTCATAGGAACCCAGAACCCGGTCGAGATGGCGGGCACATATCCGCTGCCCGAGTCGCAGCTCGACAGGTTCATGATGAAGCTGTCCATCGGCTATCCGGACACGCAGGCATCGGAGGACATGGCAAGGCGCTTCCTCACAGGTGATCTCCACGATGAGACTCACCCGGTCCTGACCGCCGATGACATCATGGCCATGCGTCAGGAAACCGCAGGGGTAAGTATTCATGAAAATCTGCGGACATACGCGGTGAAGATCGCTGAGGCGACGCGGAATCGGGCTGAAATTGCGTGCGGGGCATCGCCGAGGAGTCTCCTTGCGTTGCTCCGGTGTGCCCAGGCGGCTGCTTATATAGATGATCGCAATTATTGTGTTCCGGAAGACATAGCGCAGGCGGCAGCCATGACGATCCCCCACAGACTTGTGCTCTCGACAGGGGCGAAGCTCAGCCGGGTGACGGGGGAAGATATCGTAAGTAAGATCCTCGGGCAGGTGACGGTGTCGTGAGGCAGATGGATACATTTGAGAATCGGTTTTGCAGGTTGGGACAGATTGACGGTGCCGTGAGTCAGATGGATGCAGTAATGTGCAGGTGACGATGCCGTGAGGCAGATGGATGCAGTAATGTGCAGGTGACGATGCCGTGAGGCAAGTGTATACAGTAATGTGCATGATGACAGTCGGCTTTGAGCTGGTGAGGGCAACTGTGTTGTCAAGGGTGATCGAATAAAGTGCGATTTTGTAAGTTGGAGCGGGTGATAGGACTATGCAGATTCATATAAATTTAAAAGGTCTGATTTTGTATCTGGCTGTGCTGGCAGCCAGCCTGGTCCTTGCAAGCTTTTACGGAGGCCCGCTTGTATTTGCCTGGCTCTTTGCCATCCTGCTCATGCTGCCGCTTTCAGGTGCCTACATCTTTCTCAATTACAGATATCTTCGCATCTTTCAGGAAATCGACCTGCACAGGGTCAGCAAAAATGAAGATCACAGATACCGGGCAATCATTGAGAACGCCGGGATCCTGCCAATCCACAGGATGCGTCTCAGCACATTCAGCGACAGGTGCGACCTCTATGAAATTTCTGACGGACAGGAGATATCGCTCGGTACCCTGGAGAAGAAGGAACTCGTCTCGGGCATCAGCTGCAAATACGCCGGCTCCTATAACATAGGCATCGAAACCGTCGGTTTCACCGATCCGTTTTCAATTTTCAGAGTCGAGTGCATCGTGTCCTACACTTTCAGGGCAGTTGTCAGTCCTCCGATTACGGACATCGCGGACCGAGTTCTGGATCTGGAGAACCTTGTCAACAGCACGGGACTCAAGAGCAACAGGCTCTATGAGACCATTCCGGGCAGTGACATGCGGCCATATCAGACAGGTGATCCGATGCATTCAATCAACTGGAAAGTATCGGCAAGGCTGTCGGAGCTTGTGACCAGAGTGCCTGATAAGATGGAGAAAAGAGCGGTGACCATTGTTGCCCAGGCAGCGCGCGTGCCGGACAACAGCCAGGATCTCGAGTCTCTGAAAAAGCGCGACTATTTTCTGGAGTTTATCGTGTCTGCTGCCTGGCATTTTGCCCATCAGAATCTGCCGGTCCGGCTGATTTACCCCGCGGGCAAAGTCAGTGAGTCCGTTGTGGACTCGCACAGCAGCTTTATGAATTTTTACTCTATAGAAGCCGACGGCATTTTCTACAATTCCGAAGAAGAGTTTAAAAAGATCCAAGATATGGCTGAGGACCAAAGGAGCGGCGCACATGAAAATGGGACCTGGATTTTTATCAGAGAAGATCCCGAGCCGGGAGAAAGTCACTTCGCAGTCTGTGACTGAGGTGAAGGGGCACTTGTATGCGGCTGCGCTTTTTATCATTTGCATGGAGGTGTTCATTCTTTCTAATGCTGCCGGCCTCGACCTGAACAGAACTCCCCACACGCTGGCTTTCATTTCATTATTCTTCTTTTTCTGCGTAGTTGAATATATCTGCAAATACTTTGTGAGGAGCAGGGCTGCCTCACTTTTTCTGCTGCTCCCGGCGATTTTGCTTTTCTTCCTTTTGAGAAACTCTGAGGCACTTCCTTATATCGCATACACTGTGGTTCTGGCGGTGGTTTTGCGAATACTGTTTGGAATCCTGCCTCGCAGGGATATGGTGCTGCTCGCGGGGATATTTGTTCTTGATGCGGCTGCGCTGTATTTGCATTTCGAGGAGGGGCAGCTTGCAGGAGAATACGCCACGGATAAGATTCTGTGCGTCATTCTTGTGATCATGACTCTGGCAGCGCTGCAGAAGTTGCTGATTGAGAGAAAGAGTCAGGCGCTTCCGTTTTTGCTTGGACAGAATCAGGAATTTCCGTTTTATTAGTTTATACTGCTTGGGATCATCTTGCTCGTACTTCCG
>JAFRCB010000220.1 GCA_017404585.1 Lachnospiraceae bacterium | reverse complement strand
GATCCTCGGCGAAGGACTGTTCCACTGCTATCCGGTCTTCCCCATCGTGAAAGAGGCCAGGGAGGGCTGGCGGCAGATGGTCGAGCGGATGATTCGATGGAGGGACGAGACATGAAAAGACAGGTTTTCCGGGTAGAGACCGACGGCTTTAACGGCGCGTGGTATCCCTGCGCCGCACCGAGCAAACGCGGGATCATCGCCATGATGGGAGACAGCGCGGAGGACTATATGGCTTCATCCGGAGCCAAATGGCTGAACCGACAGGGGATCCACGTGCTAGGCATGTCGCCGGAGAAAAAGGATTACAGACACCACAATATTCCACTGGAGCGCTTCGGCCGGGCCATCGCCTTTTTGAAAGCACAGGGTTGCGAAAAGCTTGGCGTGGTGGGTGCCTCTACCACGGGGATGATGGCTCTGGTGGCGGCGTCCTATTATCCGGAGCTCTCGCTTACTATTGCTATTTCGCCTCCCGACTTCGTCATGGAGGGCTTCTATCAGGACGGCAGGGACGGCATGCACGAGCGCCCCGGTGACAACGAATCCACCGTCACTTGGCAGGGAGAACCTCTGCCCTATCTGCCCTATGCCTACCGTCACCCCGAGTACTGGCAGCAGATCATGGCGGATTCCAAATCAGGGGGCGACAAGATCGCCTCCCGGAAGATGTTTGACGAGTCGGAGCGCCGCCATCCCATCCAGGAGGAAGAGCGGATCAAGGTCGAAAAGATCCGCGGAAAGCTCATTTTCATCGGCGCGGAGGACGACGTGCTGTGGGATACCTGCAAGTATATCCGCCGGATGGTGGAACGCCTCGAAAGATATCCTCATGAAAGCAGCTATGAAAGTTGGCTCTATGAGCACGGAACCCACTTTGCGTTTCCCGAGTCCATGCTGAAAATGATGCTGCCGGTGGGCTCCGGGCTATTGGTTTCCTTCATGTTCAAGGCCGGCAGAGAACACAAAAAGGAATGCAGAGAAACGCGTATCGACATTGACAGAAGACTGAGAAAGACGCTTGCAGATTGGTGAAGAAGGCACGGACATGGACACAGAAAAAATAACGTCAAATATGAGTCTTGGCGCGCTTGCCGTGTTTACTGCACTACTGATTGGCTGGAAAAAATATGTGAGCGAGGAGCGGGAAAATTGATTGTAAAAAAGACCTCCATCTTTCCGGCCCCGAAAGAAACGATATTTCAAAAGCTGCAGCAGCTGGAAACGCTCCAATATATCGCATGGCCTTACGCGGCATTTAAGCCGGTTGGCAAGGCAGTTCACACATGGACGGTGGGCAGCACATCCTCTTACCTCTTTCGGCTTTTCGGTTTGATCCCCTTCGGAACGCACACGATTCATATCGTGCGCTTCGACCCGGACGGTGTCAGCAGCAGGGAGGGGAACGAACACGTTCCGGTGTGGAATCATGACATCCGGCTGATAGAGAAGAATAAAAACCAAAACCAATATACAGATCGGGTAGAGATTCATGCAGGCTGGAAGACAGCCTTTATCTGGCTGTGGGCGAACGCGTTCTATAGGCACAGACAGAGAAAGTGGATCCGACTGCTAAGAAGAAAGAAAAGAAGTACCGGAAGGAAAATGCAGCTGGAGGGAAATGCAAGAGAGACTTCATAAATCCGGAGAGGATTATTTAGAGGCACTTTTGATCCTGGAGAAAAAGAAGGGGAGTGTCCGTTCTTTGGATGTGGCTGAGCAGATGAATGTAAAAAAACCGAGCGTCAGCAATGCGATCAAGCTGCTCAAAGAGGGCGGATTTCTGACAATGGATGGAGATAAGCTACTTCATCTGACAGAGCTGGGGCGGGAGGTCGCAGAGACGATCTATGAAAGGCACTGTATATTGACAGAGGGCCTGATTTATCTTGGCGTTGATCCGGAAACCGCTGAACAGGATGCCTGCCGCCTTGAGCACGATATCAGCAGAGAGTCTTTTGAGAAGCTGAAGGAACGCTGGGAAAATCTTAAGAAACGGGAAGTACATTCATAACAACAGCAAAGTTACTATGGGTGTTTTCCGGTTAGGTGAGAAAAAACATGAGACATGAAAACTACAACGTAGCCGAGCATGGCTTTGCAGGCCATCTGGCCGAGCCGGACGCAGGCAGCGACAGGGCTGTGATCGTGGTCATGGGCGGTGAGCAGAGCCTGCTGCCGGGGATCAAGTTTGCCGAACGTTTTGCTGACTTCGGTATCACGGGACTTGCTGTGTCCCTGTTTGGCGCTGACGGCCTGCCGGCTTCGCCCGATCGGATTCCCCTGGAGCTGATCGAAGCCGCAGTAAGGCTGCTGCACGAGGAAAAGAAGATCACCCATCTGAGCATATACGGCCAGTCCATGGGCTCTATTTTTGCGGCTCTGGCCGCAGAGAAAATCGGCGGCTTTGAGAACCTGATCCTGGTATCCCCGACGCATGTACCCTTTGAGGGAACTCTTCGGGATAAGAAGACCCTGACCGGCCACAGCGTCGTCACCTGGCGAGGGGAGGAGCTGCCCTTTGTCCGGGCGGACTTTTCCAGGAGGAAGGCTGGAAAGTATTATAAACACCCGGCGGCATCCTGTCCGGTGACGGGCATGTGGTGCGCCTATTTCGAGGCCTATCAGGATCGGGATCGGGTAAAATCGGCGATGCTCCACCCGGAAAAAAGCGGGGCGCGAATCCTGATGATCGCGGGCAAGATAGATGAGGCATGGCCCTCTGGGTATTCCGTGAAGCTGCTGCAGGGAGTATTGAAGGAGGTTTCGTATCCGCAGGAGGTCAAAACGATCTTCTATCCGCACGGCAGCCATCTAACCGGGCTCATGCCGAATCGGGAGCGGGAAAAGAAGCTGTACCGCTTGATCCCTCTGATCGGTTTGATGTACAGGAGCTTCGGCCGATACCGTAAAGAGAATCTGGACTACTTTGCGCAGTCCGAACGGGAGATTATCCGTTGGGTTATGGAGACAAAAGAATGAAGAGACGCAGTTATCCCAAACGCTGGGGCAAATTGTTCGAACGCTGCTGTACACAGTTTCTCCCGGACAAAAAGAACGAAATCTGTGAGCGGTCGGACAAAAAATATATAGAGCTGATGAGGGAACTGCCAGATATCGGCCTGCACGAAAACAGCATCGCCGGATCTATGGAGACGTGGTTTTGCATGGTTGCATTCTATGAGGCCAGCGATCATTTGATCGTCGGGGAAGCCTTTCAGATCATCCACGCTTGGCACACAGACGCCCTGCGCTTTCTGGGAAAGATCATTGACGCAAACCGCGATCAATGGGTCTACACGCTTTTCTCCAAAGTCTATGACCGATATCTCAGACAGCTGTCCGCATATCGGCAGCGGGGAGAATGGACAGAAGCCTGGGATGTGAAAGTCAATCCGGAGGGACATAACGAGGGCTACAGCTTTCATCTGGTGGGCTGCCCGATTGCGAGGCATGCCAGAGCGCACGGTTATGAAGAGCTGCTGCCATGGCTTTGCAGAACGGACCACGAACTGGCGGAAGTGCTGCACGCAAGACTAATCCGTACCCAAACCGAGATCCACGGTGGAGAGTTCTGCGATTATTGGTATGTCGGAGATCGGAGCCCTGCCCTAGTGGCGTACAGCAGGTTTCCGAAAATATGAGAGGGAAAAGATGAAAGAGAAGAGAAAACTTGCGCTGCTGTGCGGTTTGCTCGGCTGTCTCTGTTACGGTGGGGGTGACTGGCTGATGATGTACGGAGATCCGGCACATGCGGGAAAACTGATATGGCTAACGACAGGAACGGCACAGATCCCCATGTGGCGCTATGATCTTGCCATGGCGCTGGCCTTTCCGGGGATCATTCTCTATGGGATCGCGCTGTTTGCAGTGGAAACCTACATACGCGGCAACAATGAGCGAAAAGTGTATCACTATCTGAACGCCTTCGGCCTGACGCCGTGGATCGCGCTGCACCTGTTTTATATCATGATCCTGGTGCTGTATTCCTGGATGAACGCCAACGGGTATGTCTCCGAAGCACTGGCAGTCTGTGAGGGACTGTTTTCCCGCTTGTCCTGGTTCGTCCCAGTCAGTGAAGCCCTGATGCTGCCGGTGTTTGTATACTGGTTTTATTTGCAGATCACCGGAAAAACAGCCTTTCCGAGAGCCATGGCCTTTACCAATTTGCTGATCATTTTTGGCATCCTGAAGGGAATCTCAAATCTGCTCCCCGTCAGCGCGTTTCGCCTCGGCTTCACAAACGGTCTGATGAGCGAAAGCATGATTCTTTGGTTCGGCTTTATGCTGATTTGGGAAGCAAAGCGGACAGATTACAGACAGCTTGAACAGACAACAACGGAGAGGAGCAAAGCATGAAGAAAAAGTATACGCTTTCGGAAGACGGATTTGTTGGATACTGGCATCCGGCACGGGGGCGTGAGGGACGGGCTCTAATCGTGTTCCCTGGCTCTGGCGCGGACTATGTCCTGGCATGGCAGGGATCATATTTCCTGGAAAGAGCGGGATGGCCGCGCCTTCTGGTGGGCTTTGCAGGTGCTGGAGGACAATCGCTTGCAGATTACCACAACCATCGCCGACGGCATGTCTCTGCGGGACTACCCGGATATCAAAAACGAGGCTCTGAAAGAGCTCTATCTGTTCTTTTTTACCGGGTTCTTTTTCGTCGTCATGGACCGGGCAGGGAAACTGCGCAAGCGCTTTCTCGCAAAGATCACGGGCCGCAGTATAGAGGAGGCCGACAGGATCCTCTACACCAAGGCGAGCTGGCAGAGCTGGAAAAATCAGGATAAATGTCTGATCGGTAAAAAAACGGATTACAGCGCTTTTGCAAACACAGATATGCACATCTGGTATGGGATCAAGGGGACTGTGGACAAAAAGCTGTCCGTCAACCTGGAAGAGCTGAAAGCGAAGGGCTATCCGTTCACCTGTAAGATCTTTGAGGACATGGGTCACGGCGGCCTGGTGGGCGAGAACACAGAGCGCTTCATCCAAGAGGTGGAAGCGGTTCACCGATACGGCAGACAGAAGGAGGAAAAAGCATGACATCACAGGAACGGGATAAGATCACAAAGCGGATGCTGTGGATCATCCCGGCCATGATCCCGTGCATCATCGGCGACTATTGCATGGGCCTTGAGCCGAAAGACAGCACGGCTGTCTCCTTCATGATCTCCACCGGATGGCTCACGATCGCGGACTGGCGGATCGCCCTGTCCCATATCGGCGGCCTGATCGGTACTGCGCTGTACATGATCGCCGCTTTGACTTTTGTGCGGTATCTGAATGAGAAGCTGGACCAATGCAGCGACAAATGGGGCCGCCGTTTTTTGAAGCTGTTTATTGTGGGCCTTTACTGGGGCTGCATGGTTTTCGTGTATTTCCATCTGGCCTGCGGAACGCTGATCCATACATACAATGTCATCTTCGAGGCGGTCGGTGGGGATACGGAAAGGGCGGTTACGGCCTGGAATCGGGCTTATCTGGTCCAGGCTGTCCCATATTGGGCCAGTTTTGTCGTGCTGGAGCTCACCACCACCGTCGGCTGGATCGCCATCATTTGGAAGGGCGTGCTGCCGCTGAAAAAGCGCTGGGTGCTGGCAGCCCCGATGTTGGTGGCCGGGATCGGGTTCCTGCTGGAACTGATCCTTCCGCTGCCCTTTAACGGCTTTGCGTCGGGCTTTGAGAGCTTTGGCTGGATCGTGATGTTCCTCGGGGGGATCCAGGCAATCAAGAATGACGACAAGGAGGCTGACAGATGATTGCGCTAAAGCTCATTTTGGAAGGTCTTGGTCTGGGCTTTCTGTTGTACCTGATCTGCGCGATCGGTATTCGAAACGGCGCCGTCGGTATGGTGCATCTGTATGATAAAGCTGTGCAGGAACGCGTCGTCGCGCTGGGCCTGACGACAGCGGAGGAAATCCGGAAGAGGAGCGTGCTATTCCGAAGCCTATGCCTCCCGGGCTATCTGATCTATGTGCTCGTGTGTGTATATGCGATCAACGGTGCGCGAGGCTTTTGGTCCGGCTTCTGGCAGAGCTTCGTGATCCTGTCCATCATGAATCTGATTGACCGTTTTCTGATCGACGAGTATTGGGTCGGCCATACCAGGGCCTGGATCATCCCGGGCACAGAGGATCTGAGACCGTATATCACCACAGAGGACAAGAAACAGAAATGGCTCATGGGAACCGTGGGCATGGCGCTTCTTGCCGCCATACTCTCCGGGATCATGGCCATGATCTTGCAATAGTGCGAGACAGTACGAGAAAGGAACAGAATATGAAAGACTACGAAGCTTTATCCAAAAAACACTTTGATGGACAGGCTGCCGATTATGACCGACGGGACACCTATTATTATTCACGGAACGGGAAAATCAGCTGTCGTGACATTGCCGGACAGATCAAGGAGCTGCCCTATGAATCTCTTCTGGATGTGGGCTGTGGAACGGGTTTTTTGATGGAACTGCTAATAAAACAGCGGCCTGCGCACTATTGCGGAGCGGATTTGTCCGACGAGATGATCCGCGTGGCGAAGGAAAAGCGGATCGACGGCGCGGAGTTCGTGGTAAGCTCCGCGGACAAACTGCCGTATCCGGATGAGACCTTCGATATTGTCACCTGCTCCCAGAGCTTCCACCACTATCCATATCCCGAAAAGGCAATGTTGGAAGCGAAGCGCGTGCTGAAGCCGGGCGGTCTGTATATTCTTTCCGATACCGGGATCGGCGGCATCGGCGCATGGATCGACAATCACATCCTCTTCAAGATGATGAAGAGCGGCGAATGCCACACCACGAACCGCAAGGGGATCGAGACACTGATGGAGACTGCCGGCTT
>JAFRCB010000219.1 GCA_017404585.1 Lachnospiraceae bacterium | reverse complement strand
TGAATCATGAATCTACCAAGTCCCTGAGCATGACGGCATGCGCCGGGGCAAGGGAATGTAAATTACCGTCTGCGCCAGGAGAAGTTTCTGTTAAAGTGCTTTCGGACAGGGGTTCAACTCCCCTCATCTCCACCAGAATAAACAGTCCACCCGCCAGGTGGGCTGTTTGTTTTGATCGTTCTGGGGAGTTGAACCCGAGGGCTCTTGGCGGCATGAGGAATACAGTCGATTACGCCGGAAGGCAGGGTATAAAATCGGAGTTTGCAGAGGAGCTGTTCATGGAGAGAAAACTGACAGAAAAAGAAAAGCTGCTTCTGGGAGAGTCTTTCAATCCGGAAGGAAAAGAATTGATTAATCAGCGAACAATAGCACACGGACTGTGCGCAGAATACAATGCAGCATCTGAGCAGGATGAGGCACGAAGAAAAGACATGTTGAATTGTCTTCTGGGTGAGCTTGGCAGAGATGCATTCATTCAGGGACCGATACAATTGGATTACGGCTTTCGTACATTTATTGGCGACAGGACATATATCAACTTTAGAGTAATTGGAAAAAACCTCGGATTTCTCCGTTTTCTTGATATCATCTTTCTTTGTCAATCCACCACACCGCCGTTGGCTCCGGCGCAGCAGGGGGGGGACGATGCAACATGCACAGCCGCCGGCAGCTTCGTCCAGATTAATACACTGGCCGATCTTAACTTGTATATTCACAGGATTCTGATATATTGATGTTCACGCGTGGGAGGGCTTCATTTCGCAGTTCAGCCCGAGAGAACGAAGACCTGACGAATTGCCTTATCAACGCCGCGGCGACCATTCGGAAATTCAAGTAAAGGAGCACTCATGGAAACCTTAAAGCTGGTCAACTATGTGATATCCATTCTGTTTTTTTTCTGTTATTTTTATCAGCTCCTCTATATCCCGATTCCGTGGTTTCTGGGACGGCGGCATAAGAGCGCACCCACTGATATGCGTCACAGCTATGCGGTGCTGATTTGTGCACGCAATGAAGAACAGGTGATTGCCGCGCTGATTGAAAGCCTGCATCGCCAGACATACCCCGCGGACAAGCTGCACATTTTTGTGCTGGCGGACAACTGTACAGACGATACCGCCGCCGTCGCCCGTTCTGCCGGAGCAGAGGTTTATGTGCGGCATAACCGGAACCACATCGGCAAGGGCTATGCTCTGGAAGCCCTTTTGCAGCATTTGGCGCAGGATTACCCGGAAGGCTTTGACGGTTACTTTGTTTTCGATGCGGACAACGTGCTCAAGCCGGACTATGTCGAGCAGATGGACCGCGTATTCTCTGAGGGACATGATATTGTGACCAGCTATCGCAACAGCAAAAACTATGGCGATAACTGGATCAGCGCCGGATATGCACTTTGGTTTCTGCGTGAGAGCCGCTATCTCAATCATGCGCGGTTTCTGTTGAAAACAAGCTGCGCGGTTTCGGGGACGGGCTTCCTGTTCAGCCGCAAGGTCAGGGACGAGATCGGAGGCTGGCCGTTCCATATGCTGACGGAGGACATTGAGTTTTCCATCCATCAGATTGTAAAGGGACGGAAAATCGCCTTTTGCGCGGATGCGGAGCTTTATGATGAGCAGCCGGTAACGTTTTCGCAGTCGTGGCACCAGCGGATGCGTTGGTCACGCGGCTACCTGCAGGTGTTTGGCGGTTACGGCAGGCAGCTGCTGCAAGGTGCGCTTCGCGGCAGCTTCTCCTGCTTCGATATGGCGATGACCATCATGCCCGCGTTCATTCTGTCTACCCTCTCACTCGTCAGCGATGTGTCGCTGAGCATTTGGGGCGCATGCATCGGGGATAACGTCATGATCGCTGTGGAGTCCATTGCTTCCCTGCTGGGCAGCATGTACGCGACGCTCTTTGTTATCGGCGCCATCACGACGCTGACGGAGTGGAAGCATATCTATACGACATCCGTGAAAAAGATATTCTATGCTTTTACCTTCCCTCTGTTCATGTTCACCTACATACCAATCTCCGTCGCGGCACTGCTTGTCGATCCGGGCTGGAAACCAATCCGGCATTCTGTTGCGTTTGCGCCGCATAATTAAGGAAACGCTGCATAAAGAAGCGTCTAAGGATTTGGTGGCATGCCGGGGGCATACCGCAGCCCGGCCCGGCCTGCGCCGCAGCGCAGGTCAACTCCCCTCATCTCCACCAAAGCAAGATAATCCGAACCACATCTTCTCAATCGGAGATGGGTTCGGATTTTGTTTTATCATCAATGATTTCCAATCCAGCCGCAAACACGGTAAGTGCAAACCGAAATAAAAATCTGAAGAAACAGCTTTACAAGCATCTGGCGAAATTAGAACGATTTTAATTCTGCCAGTATTAAGAGAAAGGCGGCGAAGCCGTCCATGTGACCGCTCGTAGCAACCAACGCTCTCTCAGGTCTTTTCAATCTGCCTCCTGTCGTACGAGGAGAAGAAATCCTTTGCGTCTTTGACCACAATGTTGCCGAACAGAATCAGCGAGAACAGGTTGGGGATGGCCATCAGACCGTTGCAGACATCTGCTGCGTCCCAGAGGAGTTGTACGCTGATGAGCGCGCCAAGCGCGCAGATCACCATGTGCAGCACACGATAGATCCTCACCTTGTGAGCGCCAAAAAGGAAAGCGAACGCAGACTCACCGTAGGTGTACCAGCCCAGCACCGTGGACAGGCAGAACAGGAGCAGCGAGATTACAATAACGATCTGCCCCAATCCTCCGAGGTTCTGTCGGAACGCAGTAGTCGCCAGGACTGTGCCGTCTGTCACGCCGCTGTTCCACACGCCGCTGACCATGATAATAAGCGCAGTAAAGGTGCAGATGACGAAGGTATCGAAAAAGACCTCTATGATGCCGTAGAGCGCCTGCTTGACGGGAACGTCCACCTTGGCCGTGGCGTGGACCATGGCAGAGGAACCTGTGCCCGCTTCGTTGGAGAACACGCCGCGCTGCACGCCGCGCCGGATGGCGACACCCATCGTGGCGCCCGCCACGCCGCCGATCACCGCGTCTCCGGTAAAAGCGGACTTAACAATGAACCACAGAGCCT